>CANRKJ010000018.1 GCA_947631185.1 uncultured Clostridia bacterium
TTTTCTTTACCATCATCAAACTTCTCATAATAATGATTATCAGTAGGATTTTTGTATATTCTTGATAATTTTTCTTTTTTTATCTTACCTTCAGCCATTAATTTTTTCTTTTCTTCAAGTATTTGGTCAATTAATTCCTCAGCTGTACCATCTGACTCATCTTGTTCAACCAGTTTACCTTGCATAGCTAATTGAAGGATTTTTTTCTTTAATAATTCTGTATTCAATTTTATTTTACCTCATTTATGATCTTTTCTAATTCTTCAACAGTCTTCGCTATTCGTTCACTTTCTAATTTTATTTCATTAAAAATCTCCTCAAGCGTTATATCATCTAGTCCATCAGCATCATCTTTAATCCATGAAATATCTAAATTAAACTTATAATCATTTTTTATTTGGTCATATGTAAATTTTCTCCATCTACCTTCAGGATTTTCATTATTCCAAGTTTCTTTTCTGTTTTTTATATTGTTAGGACAATATAATTCTACAAATTCATTTAAGTCACTTTCTTTTAATGGATTTTGCTTTAAAGTAAAATGCTTACCTGCTCTAAAATCATAATACCAAATTTCTTTTGTCTGTATCTCAGGGCTAGCTACTTTGTTATCAAAAAATAATATATTTGCTTTAACACCTGGTTTATAAAATATACCTGTAGGTAATCTTAATATTGTATGTAAGTTAGTTGTTTCAAGTAATTTTTTTCTAATAGTAAGTCCACCTGAACCTTCTTCAAATAAAATATTATCTGGCATTACAACTGCACATTTTCCATTTATTTTTAAAATTGTGTGTATATGTTGTAAAAAATTAAATTGTTTGTTGGAGCTAGTACACCAAAAGTCTTGTCTATTATATACTGTGTCTTCTTTTTCTGGGTCTCCTTCTTCGTTAGTAAAAGTAATTGTTGATTTTGTTCCAAATGGTGGATTTGTTAATACATAATCAAATCTTTCTCCAGGATCAGATAATAAAGAATCTGCCCTTGTTATAGGAGACTTTCCTTCGAAATCACTTATATTATGCAAAAATAAGTTCATTAATGACATCTTATATGTCGTAGGAACAATTTCCCAGCCTCTAAAAGTTTCATATTTCAAAAAGTTTTTTTGTTTTTCATCTAAAACATTATTATCTTCAATAAAGTTTTTAGATGAAATCAAAAAACCACCACTTCCACAACAAGGGTCACAAATATTTTTGTTTGGCTCTGGAGCTATACATTTAACCATCGCATTTATAAGTGGTCTAGGTGTGAAATATTGTCCAGCTCCACTTTTAATATCACTAGATGTTTTTTCTAGTAAACCTTCATAAATTGCACCTTTTACATCTGTTGAAAATGCTGTCCATGTTTCTTTATCTATCAAATTAATAACTCTTAATAACATAGCAGGTGTATTTATTTTATTTTGAGCAGAACCATATATTTCTTTTAATATTCCATCTTGTTCTCCTAAAGTTTCAAGAACTTCTTTATAATGTTTTGCAAGTTCTGCACCTTTTTTATTTGTTAATGTTTCCCATTTACAACTTTCTGGAATTTTCATATCTTTATTAAATGGTGGTTTGCTATATTCATCACACATTTTTAAAAATAAAAGATATGTTATTTGTTCCAAATAGTCAATGCTTGAAACTCCATCATCTCTTAAAACGTCAGCCATGTTCCATATTTTTTTATTTATTGTACTTATATTTTCTTCACTCATTTCTTACTCCATTATTAAGCTACTAAAGCATAATTCAATTCTTCTAGTATAATCTCATAGTTGTTACCAAATAATTGATAATACTTTTGTAATCCACCCATATTATTAAAAGGTGTCAACTCTAAATCTTCCTTTTGAATATGCATTGAGAGAGCTATATGGTCTCTTATTTTTCTTAACCAATCCATTTGCTCTTCAGTAAATTGTCCAAATCCTGAATTCTTATCAAAAATCCATTTTTTAAATTTGTTATTTGTCAAACTAGCAAAAGATTGCAATGAATCATTCTGCCCTAATTCAAATTTAATTAATGAAATAATATCAGATAACTTATCATCAACTCTCGATTTTACTTTATTAGGATATAGTTCTTCATATGCACTCCATAGTTTATTTCTTGTCAAATAATATGGTGAACTAGTTAACTTATCATATAAATCATTTATCATTTTATAAGTAATTGGTCTGTTTTTATACATTTGATTGTATATTATTTCCAATGCTTCTATTTCATTTTTATTTTCTTCTATAAAACTATGAAATCTATTTATAATTTCTTGTGCATTTTCTGCTTTTGAAGTATCCCATCCAGCATAAACAACTTTATCAATATTAACATCATCAATAATCTGATCATGTGTTTTTTTCATATCATATATTCTTTGACGAAGTTTAGGATTATATATTGGTTCCACAGCTTTTTCTATCAAAGACATTTGTGCTTTTTTTATTTTTTCTTCATCTGTGTAGTTAGCATATTCTTCTTTATTAGATTCCATCTCTATTTGGTCATCATCAAAAGCATTTAATAAATTGCTTGCCATATTTCTTAGAGATAACCCATTTGAAAGTTGTTCAATTTCTTCTTTTTCATTATCTTCGAATGTTTTATCTAAAAGCAAAAATCTATTAGCTAAAGAAGTTAAGTTATCTTCTGTTTTTTCTCCTATAGCTATAGAATTCATAAGTTGTTTAATTGAAACAGAAGGCTTTCTTTCTAGTTGTCTAGATGTTGTTTTTTGTGATTTAGTAACACCAACAGCGTCAACAACTATATATCCTTTTTTTCTTTCTTTCGCAGAAGGAGAAACTTTGTGCAAATCATCATAATTCAAAGTTCTCGTAGCACGTCCCAGCATTTGTTCAAAATAATTCTTACTTCTAACATCTCTCATAAAAATTAAACACTCTAGAGCTTTTACATCTGTTCCAGTAGCAATCATATCAACTGTAACTGCTATTCTAGGATAGTAATCATTTCTAAAAGAATTTAAAATTGATTTAGGATTTTCATCTGAACCATAAGTAATTTTTTTACAAAATTCATTACCCTCACCAAATTCTTCTCTAACTATATCTATAATATCATTTGCATGACTATCTGTTTTAGCAAAAATTAAAGTCTTAGGAACTTCTTCTCTGCCAGGGAACATCTCAGTCGTAACTTTTTCTTTAAAAATTCTTATAACACTTCTTATTTGAGAAGGATTTACTATATCCGCATCTAATTGACTAGGTTTATAATCTATATCTTCATCTAATTGAGTCCACCTTTTCTTTCTAGATAATCTTTCTCTTATTTGAATTGTTTGAGCTAAATCTTTAGTGATTGTAGCACCATTTTGACCTATTTCAGTTTCAACAACATAAGTTCCTTGTCTTCCCACATTTACATCATCAATTACCGCTTGTTCATGCGTATATTCACTAACTATATTTTGATTAAAAAATGCAAATGTTCTATTATCAGGTGTAGCAGTTAGTCCTATTAGGAAAGCATCAAAATAATCTAATACTTGTTGCCATACATTATAAATAGATCTATGACACTCATCTATAATAATGAAGTCAAAAAAATCAGGTGAATATTTTGAATTATACAGTACTTCTTTTGGTCTTTGATGTATATAATCTATTTCGCTTGGAGATATTTCTTCAGATTTTTCATCCAAAGATTCTCCTCGTAAAATTGAATACATTCTTTGAATTGTACTAATGCACACATGCGTATCCTCTGATATATTTGAAGAATTCAATCTTACAACATTATAAAGTTCAGGAAACAATCTTGAATCATCATTTGGTTTATATTTTCGAAATTCTTCCTCAGCTTGTTCTCCTAAGTTTTTAGTATCTACTAAAAATAATATTCTTTTCGCTTTTCCATGTTTTAATAATCTATATACTGCTGATATAGCCGTAAATGTTTTACCTGCGCCTGTCGCCATTTGAATTAATGCTCTAGGCTTATTTTCTTGAAAAGATTTTTCAAGATTTTCAATTGCAGTTGTTTGACATTTTCTAAAACCAGTTGAATCAAATTCAGGAAATCTTTTTAATCTATTTCTTAATGTATCTTCTTCTTTCAAAAGTTCCACTAAAAATTCTGGCTTATGAAATGTAAATACTTCCCTTGATTTTGCTTTTTCATCTGCATAGTCACAAAATCTAACTATTACATCTGTAGCTTCATATGCAAATCTTAATTTGGGTTGATTAACAACATATTTCAATCCACTTTCGACATATCTAAGTGACTGCTCTGCTACCGATACTAGATTTTGTCCTTCTTCTGTTCTTTTAGCTTCAATAACACCTACTGGCAATTTATTTATAAATAATAAGTAATCAACAGGTCCAGAATTAGTAGGAAACTCTCTTACTGCAACTCCTAAAGATTCTGCAGGATTAAATTCGTTCATATCTTGTATAACATATCCAACTTCTTCTAATTTCTTATCAATTACTTCTCTTGCTTTCGCTTCTGGAGTCATTTTATTTCCCCCCATAAAAATAACTTCCGATAATTTTTTTATCCGAAGTTATAATATCACAAATTCCCTAATTTAACAACAAAATTTGACAAATTTTGTTAATAAACTATATTTTCTAAAATTAACTTCAATAACACAAAATAATTATATTTTATCTCACTTTATTCTTAATTTTCATTTTATTTTTCTCATTCTGTTTCTTCCACTTCTTCTCTTCAATATAGTTAATATTTTCAACCACCTCATTAGTTTTCTCAACTATATCATCACAATAAAACAATTCTCTTTTCACATCTTTAATCTTGTCAGTCACTTTATAATCTCTTCAGTAACAACATCTTTTTAGTACCATCCCCAATACTCTTTCACTTATAATATATTCTGTTTCTTTCATTGTATAAATCTCTTAAATTTTCTATACTTTTTCCTTATAGCTTTTTACATCTTTTAAAGTTTCCAGTTTATATTTACACATTAAATTTGCTTCTGCTGTGTATTGTTCTAATTTTCTTACTGCATTCCCCATCTCTGGAGATATCTTATATTGTTGATGTTTCTTTGGATAGACTCTTAATACAAGAATAAAGTTAATGTTTATAAAAATAGATCAAAAAAAATCCCAAAAGAAATTTATTTTCTTTTGGGGATTTTTTTAATTCATTTGAACTTTTCCAACAATATCTTTAACATCTTCGATATTATATTTTTTCATATAATTTTCTATACCTTCTACTGTTTTAACTCCACACATTGGATCTAAGAAATTGCCACATCCTATAGATACTGCAGATGCACCTGCAAGCATAAATTCTACAGCATCATCACCATCAACTATCCCTCCCATTCCAAGTATAGGAATATTAACAGCTTGTGCTACTTGATATACCATACGAACTGCCACTGGTTTAACAGCAGGTCCTGAAAGACCACCTGTGTTATTGGCTAGAACTGGCTTTCTTTTATCTATATCTATTTTCATTCCAAGTAATGTATTTATTAAAGATACAGCATCTGCACCTGCGTCTTCTACAGCTTTTGCAATTGAAGCTATATCAGTAACATTTGGAGTTAATTTTACAATTAATGGCTTGCTACTTAAAACTTTTCTTACTTCTGTTGTAACAGCTTTTACACCTTCATATGTATTTCCAAAAGCCATACAACCAGCTTTAACATTAGGACAAGATAAATTTAATTCTACACCATCTATATCTAAATTATTAAGAATTTTACATAACTCTACATAATCTTCGACTGTACTTCCACACGCATTTACAATAACTGCAACATCTTTTTTTCTTAAAAAAGGTAAATCATATTCAGCAAAATATTCTACTCCTGGATTTTGAAGTCCAATACTATTTAACATTCCACTAGATGTTTCACATACTCTAGGTGCTTTATTTCCACTTCTAGGTTTTAAAGAAGTTCCTTTAGTAATTATTCCTCCAAGTTTACTTATATCAAAGATTTCATCATATTCTCTACCATAACCGAATGTACCTGATGCAACGGTTACGGGATTTTTCATTTCAATTCCAGCAAAATTTATTTTTGTATTCATATAAACTTCCCCCTTCAAATTTATTATATTTCAACTAATTTTGCATCAAATACAGGTCCTGCTTTACAAACATGTATATATTGAGGAGCATCTTTTGGACTTGAAGCTGTTTTAACTGCACATCCCAAACATACACCAACTCCACATGCCATTCTTTCTTCCAATGAAATTCTACATGGAATATTCTTTTCTTCTGCTAATTGTTTTACAGCTCTTAACATTGGTAATGGACCACATGCATAAATTGCATCTATATTTTTCTTTTCAATATCATCTCTTAAATAATTTATAGCAAATCCACTTTTACCATAACTTCCATCATCAGTAGTTAATATAAAATTAGAACTTACTTTTTTAAATTCTTCTTCTAAAGTAACTAACTCTTTATTTCTAAATCCTAGGTAAGTATTTGTAGTAACATCTTTTGGAGCAGATTTTACAAGTTCATATAAAGGGAAAATACCTATACCTCCACCTATTATAGCTATATTTTTGTAATTTTTTATTTCAAATATTCCACTTCCTAATGGACCTAAAATATCAATATTTTCTCCCTCTTCTTTTTGAGATAACAATTTAGTGCCTTTTCCTTTTACTTGGAAAATAAATTCTACTACATTATTTTCTTTGTCTATATTATGAATACTAATTGGTCTTCTCAAAAATGGAACAACTTCATTTGTAATTCTAATTTCTAAAAACTGTCCTGGTTTTGACTCTGATACTAATTCTTCTGATTTAACAGAAAATTTAAAAATATCAGATAACAATTGTTCTTTTTTTATTAATTTAGCTTGAACTAATTTTGCCCCCATATTTATCTCCTCCTTAATTTATTTCATATAAAATTATATAAGAGTAAATCCTAGATGTCAAATGATTTTTAGAAGGTTTATGAAAATTTCTGTGCATCTTTGCGCGTAGCGCTTTCATACAATAGGAAAGGATTACTTTCCTATTATATAAAAAAGTCGCGAGACATTAAGTTTTTATTGTCTCGCGATTCTTTTATAATTTTAAAGTAATTTCCATACCTCTATCTTTATATTGACTATATTTAACACCACAGCTATCTAATAATTTTTTTGAAACTATGTTTTCATCTGTTCCATTATACTTATCTGATTTATATATAATTTCTTTTATACCACATTGAATAATAGCTTTAGCACATTCATTACAAGGGAATAAATCTACATATATTCTTGCACCTTCTAAATTAGAACCTTTATTATTCAAAATAGCATTTAATTCAGCATGACATACATATGGATATTTGGTATCAACAAAATTCCCTTTTCTATCCCATGGTAGATTATCATCATCATATCCATTTGGAGCACCATTATATCCTACTGACAAAATTTTATTATCTTTACTAACTATACAAGCTCCTACTTGAGTATTAGGATCCTTACTTCTCTGTGCAGAAAGCATAGCAACCCCCATAAAATATTCATCCCAATCTATATAATTTTCTCTTTTCTTAGTCATAATCTCCTCCTCTATTTTTTCCATTTTGAGAATTATATCACATAAATAACATTTTAATCAAATTCTTGTATTAATAAATTTCTACTTTCCTAGTATATAACTTAAAAGGACATCTACCAAATTCATATAGATTTTGGAAGTGCCCCTCTAATTATTAATAAAATTATATATTATATTTATCTTGTTTTGTGTAATGTGTATGTAAATAATGATGAGCTTTTTCTCCGCAAGCTTCTCCAAAGAATTCTTGATATATGTTTTGAAGAACTGGGTTTTGATGTGATTTTCTAATAACAGATTTTTCATCAATAGTATATAAAGTATCTGCTCTTAATTTTCTTACATCTTTTATGCTTCTAATTTTAGAAGATTTAATAGGCTGACCTCCACCCATTACACATCCACCAGGACATGCCATAATTTCAACAAAATCATAATCAACATTTCCATTTTTTATTTCATTCATTATTTTTCTAGCATTTCTTAATCCAGATGCAACAACCACTCTTATATCTTTTCCAGCAAAATTTACTGTAGCTCTTTTTATTCCGGCTTCTCCTCTAACAGCATTATACTCAAACTCTCCTAAATCTTTTCCTTCTAGTACATCAGCTGCTGTTCTTAAAGCTGCTTCCATAACTCCGCCTGTAGTTCCAAATATAGCACCAGCACCTGTAGCCTCTCCCATTGGATCATCAAATTCTGAATCTTCTAAGCTCATAAAATCAATATTTGCCTTTTTAATCATTCTAGCAAGTTCTCTAGTAGTTATAACTGCATCTACATTTCTAAAGCCGTCATTTTCCATTTCTGGTCTAACAGATTCATATTTTTTAGCAACACAAGGCATAACTGAAACTACAAATATTTTTGATGGATCTATATTAAATTTTTGAGCATAATATGATTTAATTATTGCTCCAAACATCTCATGAGGAGATTTACAACTAGAAAGATGGTCTAATTGTTCAGGAAAGTTTTTCTCAGCAAATCTTACCCATGCTGGGCAACATGAAGTAATCATTGGCATTACTCCACCATTTTTTACTCTTTCTATAAATTCTGTTGCTTCTTCCATTATAGTAAAATCAGCTCCAGTATTTGTATCAAAAACTTTATCAAAACCAAGTCTTTTTAAACTTGTAACCATTTTCCCTTTTACATTTGTTCCTATATCCATTCCAAATTCTTCTCCAAGAGCCACTCTAACGGCTGGAGCAGTTTGAACTACAACAAAAGTATCTTTATCTTTTAATTTTCTAAAAACTTTATTTGTGTCATCTTTTTCATAAAGTGCACCAACTGGGCAAGCTTCAATACACTGTCCACAGAATGTACAATCTACATCATTTAAACTACAATTTCCAGCTGTAGAAACTATAGAATCAAAACCTCTATTTACACTATCTACAGCACCGATATCTTGAACTCTTTTACAAGCACCAACACATCTTCTACATAAAATACATTTATTTGAATCTTTAACTATTGAAGGTGACTTATCATCTATCTCATAATGTATTTTCTCTCCTTCATAATCTATTTTTCTAACATCATATTTTTCTGCTAATGCTTGTAATTCACAATTTCCAGATCTTATACAAGTTAAACATTCCTTAACATGGTTAGATAATATTAAATCTAAAACCATTTTTCTTGATTCTATAAGTGCATCAGTATTTGTATGAACAACCATTCCTTCTTCAGCTTTTGTTATACAAGATGTAGAAAATCCACGTCTGCCTTCAATTTCAACTATACACATTCTACAATCGCCAACTTCATTTATCTCTTTTAAAAAGCAAAGAGTTGGAATTTCGATATTTGCTTTTCTAGCAGCTTCTAAAACTGTTGTACCTTCTTCAACACTAACATTTATACCATCAATTGTTAAATTTATCATTATTTTCCACCTCCTATTGCTTTAAATGGACATTTTGTTAAGCATGTTCTACATTTTATACATTTTGTTTGATCTATAGAATGTTTTTCACCTGGATTTCCACTAATAGCATTTACAGGACATACTTTTGAACATAAATGGCATCCTCTACACTTATCTGGATCAATAGCAATCTTAGCCATTGATTTACATTCCATAGTTTCACAATAATGATCTACAACATGAGCTCTATATTCGTCTTTAAAATACTTCATTGTACTTAAAACTGGATTAGGAGCAGTTTGACCTAAACCACATACTGAAGATTTTTTTATATTTTCTGCTAAAACTTCTAGTTTTTCTAAATCTTCTTCTTCACCTTTTCCATCACATATTTTTGTTAATATTTCAAGCATTCTCTTTGTACCTATTCTACATGGAGTACATTTTCCACAGCTCTCACTTACTGTAAAATCTAAATAAAATCTTGCTATATTTACCATACATTTAGAATCATCCATAACTATAAGACCACCTGATCCCATCATTGATCCTATTTTTCCTAAATTTTCATAGTCTATTTGTACATCAAGGTGTTCTTTAGGTATACATCCACCAGATGGACCTCCTGTTTGAGCAGCCTTAAATTCTCTATTATTTGGGATACCTCCACCTATATCAAAAATAATTTCTCTTAATGTTGTTCCCATTGGTACTTCAACTAATCCAACATTATTAACATTACCACCTAATGCAAAAACTTTAGTACCTTTAGAAGTTTCAGTTCCTATTGATGAATACCAATCAGAACCATTTAATATAATTGCAGTAACATTTGCATATGTTTCAACATTATTTATTAAAGTTGGTTTTTGGAACAATCCACTATTTGCAGGGAAAGGAGGTTTTAAACGAGGTTGACCTCTTTTACCTTCAACAGATTCTAATAGAGCTGTTTCTTCTCCACAAACAAATGCACCTGCTCCTAAACGAATTTCAATATCAAAATTGAAATCTGTACCAAAAATATTATTTCCTAAAATTCCATATTCTCTTTCTTGATTTATAGCAATTTGTAATCTCTTAACAGCAATAGGATATTCAGCTCTAACATATATGTAACCTTTATTTGCACCAACAGAATATGCTGCAATTGACATTGCCTCTAATAATGAATGTGGGTCTCCTTCTAGAATACTTCTATCCATAAAAGCACCTGGATCTCCTTCATCTGCATTACATACTACATATTTTTGATCTCCTTCTGCCATTTTTACAAAACTCCATTTTTTACCTGTTGGGAATCCTGCTCCACCACGTCCACGAAGTCCTGATTTACTAATTTCTTCTATAACCTCATCTTGAGACATTTGAGTTAAAACTTTTTCTAATGCTTTAAATCCATCAAATGCAATATATTCATCAATGTTTTCTGGATCTATTACTCCACAATTTCTAAGTGCTATACGCTTTTGTTTCTTATAAAATGGAAGTTCATCTAACTTTTTAACTACAGTTCCATCAATATCTTTACAAAGCAATCTTTCTACTATTTCACCATTTATAATATGTTTTTCAATTATTTCTTCACAATCTTCTGGTGTTACCATAGAATAAAAAATATCTTCTGGTCTAATTATTACTATTGGACCTTTTGAGCAAAGTCCAAAACAACCAGTTTTTACTACTCTTACATTATCAATATTTTTTTCTTTTAAAATTTGTCTAAAGTTCTCCAAAATTTTTGGAGATTTAGCTGATGTACACCCAGTTCCTTGGCATACTAAAATGTGTTTTTCTCTAGTATCTGCAGTAGTGTTAACTCTTAAATCTAACTCAGCTCTTTTTTTACTGCGGATTTCATCAATTTCGGCAATACTTTTTCCCATAACATCTTCTCCTTGTTTTATAATTTAAAAAATATTTTGTTTACTATTGATTATTTTTTATTTCATCAAGTACCTCATCTAATTTTTTAACTGTTGCTTTTCCATAAACTTCGTTATTAACAGTAAAAACAGGAGCAAGTCCACATGCACCCACACACCTTGTTTCATCAAGTGAAAACATTCCATCTGGAGTGGTTTCTCCTTCTTCTATTCCTAATTTTTGTTTTGCTCTTTCTAATATTTCTTTTGAACCTTTTACGAAACAAGCTGTACCTAAACAAACAGAAATATTATATTTTCCCTTAGGATTAAGACTAAATCTTGAATAAAAAGTTATTACTCCATAAACTTCTGCTAAAGGAATCTTTAAGTATTCAGCAATTTGTGTTTGAGCTATTTCAGGAATATAACCATATTTTTCTTGGACTTCATTTAATATTGTAATTAAGTTTTGTTTGTCTTGTGTAAATTGTTGTAAAATTACGTTTACTTCACTCATAACTTTTTTACTAGCACAATTTTCACAATTTGAATTATTTTCTTCCATAGTAACCTCCATTCTTTTTATATGTTTCTGAAAGAATTTTAGTGAACATGTATAAGTCCACACATCATTCTTATAATTATGTACAATATCTGTAGTATGTTGTTATATAATATATAACAAAAAAGTCTATAATGATTATATACAATTTCTAGATTTTTTCAAGTTTTTTCGACAAATTATCACATATTTTGCTTTATTCACTTACATCAAAATCCATTGTTATTTGTATCTTATACTCTTTGTAAATTTCTTGAATCTTATCATAAATTTCTTTATATGTATTAGCTTTATTTTCATCATCATAATCTATAATTATATCAAAATTTATTATTTTTTCTGCTTTATTTAGATAAAACCCATGCATTTGTAAAACTGTCTTATATGAATGAACTATTTTATTTACTGTTTCTCTAATTTTATTTGATTCCTCATCTTTTGTATTTAATGAATATATTCCAATAGCAGATAATAAAACATTATTTTCTTTATACACTTTATGCATAATTTTTCTGGTTAATTCATCAATTTCACATGCCTTCATTGTATCTTCAACTTCAATATGTATTGAACCTAAATAAACATCTGGTCCATAATTACTAAGTATTAAATCATATGCACCATAAACTCCATCAAAACTTTCAACAGTATTTTTTATAGATTCTGCTATATCCTTATTTACTCGTTCTCCAAGAATTTGACTGAAAGTTTTTCTAAACATATCTATTCCAGATTTTATAATAACTAAAGATATTACTAAACCAAGCCATGCTTCTAATTTTATTCCTAAAGATACATAAATAATTGCAGCAATTATTGTAGATGTTGAAATTATTGCATCCATAAGTGCATCTGTACCTGACCCTATCAAAGACTCTGAATTTACTTTTTTTCCAACTTTTTTTACATATAATCCTAAAAATATTTTAACTATAACAGCTACAGCTATAATAACTATTGAAATTAAATTGTAATCTGGTAATTCTGGAAAAATTATCTTCTTAATAGATTCAAAAAAAGACAATCCACCTGCATATAAAATTATTATAGAAATAATCATTGCACTTAAATATTCTATTCTACCATGTCCATAAGGATGATCCTTATCTGGTGCTTTCTCTGCAAACTTTGTTCCAACAATAGTTATAACAGATGATAAAACATCACTTAAATTATTAACTGCATCTAATGTTATTGCTATAGAATTTGAAACAAAACCTACAATAGCTTTAAATATTGCTAAGAAAACATTTGCAATAATACCAATAACACTTGTATTTACTATGACACTTTTTCTATCTTTTTCTTTTTTTTCCATAAATAAAATTTCATTCCTTCCTAAGGCACAAATCTGACTGAAAAAGAATTAAATTTTTGCTAGAAAAACAATTTAGTATATTGATTAAACTGTTTTACAATATCCAAATTGTAATTATTTTTCAATCTTAAATTCCTAATTATTAATATGTTATATATTATTCAAATAATAAATAAAATGGTTATAAACTTTCAAAAAAAAAGTATTGGCAAATCTTAAGAATTGCCAATACTTTTTTAGAATCCAATTTTTCTTTTTGAAAGCTCTGGCTGTAATTTTTCTACATTTATATCTTCTTCTTCAATTGTAAGAAGTCTTTCCATATCATCAATATTTCTAGTTTTAATTGCATGTTCTACTATAATCTTTTGAATCATATTATTTATATATCTACCATTTCCAAAGTTTTCTATCTCTTTTGCTTGTTCTAATATCTTTCTTACTTTTTTAACAGCTTTATCAGTAACCTTGAAATTCTTTTCTGAAATTTTCTTTTTAAATATTTCGACCAATTCATCTATTGAGTAATCTTCAAAATTAAGTTCAAATCCAATTCTTGATTTTAATCCTGGATTTAAGTCCCTAAATTCTATCATTTCATTTGTATAACCTGCAAATATGATAATAAGTCTTCCATTATAATCTTCCATTGCCTTTAATAAAGTAGCAATACATTCATCTGTATAACTCACTCCAGTACCTCTATGTTGCATTATAGCATAAGCCTCATCTATGAATAAAACCCCGTCCACTGCTGATTCAATAACATTTTGAGTTTTAGGGCCAGTTTGACCAACATATTCTCCAATTAAATCTTGTGATTGCACTTCAACTAATTTATTCTTTTTAATATATCCTAAGCTATAATATATTTCTGCCAAAAGTCTTGCTACAGTGGTTTTACCTGTTCCTGCATTTCCCTTAAATATCATATGCATATTAAATTCATTTTCCATATTTACTTTTTTATTAAATTCAAGAGTTGATACAAAACCTTCAAGCACATCTTTTATTTCTTTTAAACCTGTTAATGAATTTAAATCTAATAAAATATCTTCTATTGTTCTTTCTTCTGATTGAATTGTCTGTTCCATTATTTCAAAATCTTTACAAGTAAATTTCTTTAAATTTTCGTCTTTTCCATCATAATTTAATGAATGAGTAAGTAATAATTTCTCGTATATATTATTTACATATCTTGCATTTCCAAAATTTCTCATAAGTTTACTTCTACTAATATTAGAAAGTACTTTTTGCTCAATTCCATCTTCTAATTCAAATCCATTATCTTTTACTTTATTTTTAAATATTTCTAATAGTTCTTCTTTTGAAAAATCTTCAAATTCTATTATGTGACCTATTCTAGACATTAAACCTTGATTTTTATTAACAAAATCATTCATTTCTTTTGTATATCCAGCAAATATTATTACCAATCTGTCTTTATATGTTTCCATTGCTTTACAAAGAGTAGATATACATTCAGCTGGATAATCAGCAGTACCTTTGCTAGACATTATCGAATATGCTTCATCTATAAACAAAACTCCATCTAATGCAGAATCCACAATTCTTTGAGTTTTAGGAGCTGTTTGTCCAAGATGATCACCAATTAAATCTTTGCTAGTTGCTTCAACAAATTTTTCTGTTTTTACTATTCCTAAATTAAATAGAATTTTTCCTATTATTCTAGCTACTGTAGTTTTTCCTGTTCCTGCATTTCCTTTGAACATCATATTTAGGTTTATATTTTTTTTGTCATTTATCTTTTGGTTAAACTCTAAATATTTCATTATTTCATTAACTTTATGCTTAACTTCTGTTAAACCTGTTAATTTATTTAACTCTTCTAATGAACTCTCCAAACCTTTTTGCTTTTTGTTCTCTAAATTAAAATTAACATTATCTTCATTTTCTAAATACTTATATTTATTATATATTACTTCATTTATAATTTTATTTATATAATCTATTTCCTTATCATTTCCTCTTTGATAAGTAGAATCTATATATTTTTCTATATTTTTTTTACTTTCTTCTGATAAATTAAATGTACTTTCTATTTTTTTGAACACTTTTGATTTTATAAGGCTTATATCATAACCTTCAATATCAAGTTTATGTTCAAAAACTACATTCATTAAATCATCATACTTACTAACTAAATTATATAATACATCTTTTTTTCCACATAAAATCGTAATACTTTTTGGATTTTTATTATAATATTTTCCTATTGCAACAAAAAAGGAATCAACTCTATATTCATTTAAATATTTAACTTTATGAACATTCGTAAATACCAAAAAATCATTTTCAGTATATAATTTATCCATTTGCATAAAAACATCTGTATTATCTTTTGTCATTTTTATAAACATTTCAACATCAACAAATAAGACATTTTTTTTACTAAGATAATTATACATTCTACAATATCTATTCAATACATTTACTGTATCATTAATAGTTTTTGTATTATCTGTATATAATAACATATTAAATTGAATATATGGAAGTTTTGCATTTTCATAATAATTTTTAATATATGTAAATATTTCTTGTAAATCAACTTGTAATTTATCAGCACCTTCTATTGCTTTTGTACGTTGTATATATTCTTTATAATATCCCATTTTAGCTATTTTATCTATATTTACATCAAACTTTTGATATATATTAGTAATTACAGATTTAAAACTTGCTCCTGCACTTTCACATAAATACTTAATATACACTGCTATTTCAATAGGTGACTGATTGAACATTTCTGAATAGTTTTCTGAAATTTTAAGATTATTTACATCTAATTCTGCATATAATCCATCAGTAGTAGAAAAATATTCATTAAGTTCGTTTATAAAAGAAACATCTTTTACATTAAAATCTAAGTATTTGTATTTTATTTTTCCATTATCTTCACTAATAATATCAACAGTTTCTGTATCTAAAATGAATTCAGCGCCCTTTAAATCCAACATATCTTTAACTACTGCAGATATTTTTAAAGATATTTCATTTATTACATTCTGATCATTATTGTATTGTATATTATTTCCAGCTAACTTATTCCAAAATTCTTCTGAGTTCATATTATCATCTGCTATACATTTTTTTATATATGCCAAAACTTTCATTGGACAATATTTTAAATTGATATTACAATAACCACATTTTTTTTGGAATTCGTTTTCTAAATTAAATATATCAAATCTCCAAAAAGATCTTGACTCTGCTAAAACATATTCAAGATAATGCAAAAAAATTTCACTAAGCATATTTTTATTTTCAAATTCTGTATTACATAATCTTAAATAACTTGCCTCTAAAAGATTATTAGAAGTCTTGTTAACATATTTATCCCCTTCTTTAACTCTTTCTACACTCATTTTAGAATCTAATAAATTAGATTTTTCCATAAAATAAATAACTTTTAAAAGTGGTTTATCAAAATTTTCACCCACATATTTTAATAATTCGTCTGTTCCTTCCATTTTTCCTCCTTAGTGGTTTTTATTTATTATTGAACAAATAGAATCTGAGATAGCTTGAGTATATGACTCTTTTTCATTAAGTATTTTTTCTATATCAGTTTTTATATACCCCAATTCTATTTGATAACATTCAATTCCTTGATTTGAGTTATAGTATTTATTTGCACTGTAGTTAGTATTTCTTCCATCTACAAATGCATTTGTAGCAATTCCTCCAACTTCTCTTATTGTAAATAACAAAGGCGTATCTAATGTAATATTATAATTTTCATAACCATTTTTACTAGCATTATTAGCATAAGTCTGTATTTCTGTATTTGAAAAATTTTTTACATATACTCCTTCATCTACCTTATATTTTCCTACATTTGAATATTCAATAGATGTTTTATCTACAATATTCTTTGCAAGTTCAGTAGCAAAATTTAAATTAGACTTACAAGGAGCATATACTTCTACTCCAGAAAAATCTGAATTACCATTATTTACGTGAAGTGAGATCATATATTTGGCTTTTGATTCACACGCAGTTGTAATTCTTCCACCTTCACTATATGTTTCTCTTTCTTTATATGTATCTGTATTTGATTGATCTCTAGTAAGCTTTACCTTTAATCCTTGATTTTCCAGTTTTTCTTTTAAACTATATGCATAATCTAAAGTAATATCTGCTTCTTTATGACCTGAATAAGTAGCACCTTGACTGTCTCCTCCTTCTCCTGCATCTATTACTATATCATAAACATTATCTGGTATAGATGATTTTTCAACATTTAATTTCAAACAAGAATAACTATTTTTATCTTTTTGATATTCTTTTTCTTCTAATGAAATTTTATTATCATTTTTTATTGTAAAATAATCTATATTATTATAGTTTGAAGTATTTTTTAATAAGTAATACTTTGGATTACTACTATTATTCAATTTTAATCTAATCATAAAATAATATTGACCTGGTTCAATCTCCTCTAAATCAATTGCATCATTTATATAATTCGAAGTAGTTAAAACTATATTATCATCTTCAAAACTTGAATAAATCTTATATTCTTTTTCAAAATCTGAACCATTTGATAATATGAGTTTTGAAGTTTCATAGTTATCTTGGCTTATATTATTAATTTTACACGTAAAATTTAGTGATGTTCCATATGTAAAAAATTCTGTAACTTCTGCTTGTTTTGTTTGAACCTTTGAAAATATCTGTAATTCAGACTTATTTTTATTTTCTTTAAATGTTAAAGAAATCCCAAATATTACACCAATTATTATTAAAATAAATATAATAAGACTTAATACTCTCCAAATTCTTCGCATTATGATAATCACCACCTATTCTTATTGATAAATATCAAAAATAAGTTTATTATATAGTTCCTATTAAATCATAATTTTTAACACCAATAATTTTGCAATTTATAAATTTTCCAACTAAATCTTTCTGTGTATTTTTTATAAAAATTACACCATCTTCATCTGGTATATCCATATAACTTCTTCCTATATAATATTTTCCATCATCTGATAATCCATCAATCAAAACTTGATAAGTATTTCCAATTTTTTCTTCTAATTTTATCTTTGAAATCTGACTTTGAAGTTTCATTATCTTATTATATCTAGCTTCTTTTGTTTTATAATGAATCTGCCCTGGCATTTTACTAGCTGGAGTCCCTTCTTCTCTTGAATATTTAAAAACACCTAATTTTTCAAATTTAGTATCATTTATAAATTCATATAAATTAAAGAAATCTTCTTCTGTTTCACCAGGAAATCCCACTATAAAAGTAGTTCTAATTATTACTTTTGGAATTTCTTTTCTAATTTTTGAAATCAATTTTTTTATATCTTGACCTCTAGTTCTTCTTGCCATTTTTCTTAAGCAATTATCTGAAAAATGTTGTAGTGGAATATCAAAATATTTACAAATCTTGTCATTATTTTTTACTTCATAAATAAGCTCATCTGTAATACTTTCAGGATATGCATATAAAAATCTTATCCATTTAATTCCATCTATTTTTGATATATCATGTAAAAGTTCTGCCAAACAAGACCTTCCATATAAATCCTCACCATATTTTGTTGTATCTTGAGCTATTACAATTAGTTCTTCATAACCTTGTTTAGCTAATTTTTTTGCTTCCTCAATAATATCTTCTTTCTTTCTACTAACATATGGACCTCTAATATATGGAATTGCACAATAAGTACATCTATTATTACAACCTTCAGCTATTTTTAAATATGTAGTTTTTTTACCTGTAGATATAATTCTATCCATATAATCTAAAGTATTTTTAGATGTTTTATTTATTTTTATAATATCTGTTATAATATCCCATAGATTCTTATATTCGTCTATACTAATAAATCTATCTACCTCTGGAAGAGCTTTTTCAAGCTCTTTTTTATATCTCTGAACTAAACAGCCCATAACTATTAAAAATTTACAATTTTGTTTTTTATATTCTGCCATCTCTAGTATACAATTTATCGCTTCTTCTTTTGCACTTTCAATAAATCCACAAGTATTTATTACTATTATTTCAGCTTCCTTGGGATCATTAACAACCTCGAAATTAGCATTTTTAAAAAGTCCAATACACATTTCTGTATCAATTAAATTTTTACTACATCCGAAGTGATACAAAACCTACTTTCATAAAAAACCTCTTTTTTCTTTTTCTACAGAACAATCATTGTTCGTGCCCAATTTTAACAAAAATTGTTTACAATGTTTTTATCCTGCCTAGCTACAGAGCATAATATAGTAAATTCGAAAAATTTTCCTATAATATAAAGAAACTAATTATTGCAACAATTATTGCTCCTGGAACTCCTAAAATTCCTACTATTGCTGTCATCCACCATGTAAGTGAAACTGTAATTATTCCTAATGAAGATAAACCTACTAAAATTAAAGCTCCCAAAATCAAATTTATAATAACTCGAATTATTATTTTAAGTGATATTGATAGTGATTTTAATATCATTACCACAATAAAAGCTGGTATTAAATAAGATGTAACGTATAACATATTATCCTCCTATATATTATTACTACTGCATATATGTTTTCTAGTAAGTTCCATTAAACTCAATTTAGTAAAATCTTCAACTTGTACTTTAGACCTATCCTTTTGACATTCACTTTTCATTTTATCGATTATTTTTTCTAAATTTTCTTTATTATTCATATCAATAAAATCAATTATTACTATACCACCAATATCTCTCAGTCTAAGTTGTTTTGCAATTTCTATTGTTGCTTCTTTATTCACAGTAAATGCAGTACTTTCAAGATTTGTATCTCCAACATATTTTCCAGAATTTACATCAATTGCTGTTAATGCTTCTGTTTTATCTATTGTTATAAAACCTCCACATTTCAACCATATTTTTCTATTTTCTGCTCTTTCTATTTGCTTTCTTAAATCATATAAATCTAAAATATTATCTTCCACTTTCATTTCTATCTGTACATCAGATTCTTTTAAATAATTTTGTATTAACTCATAATCTTCCTGTGTATTAACTACAATTCTATTCAAATCTGAATCCATTAAATCTATTAATATTTTAAATAATATTCCACCTGTATCATATACTATCTTAGGATAGTCTTTTATATCAATATTTATTATTTCATTCCACTTTTTTATCATTCTATCAATATCATTTTTTAATATTTCCTCATCTACTCCATTAGCAACTGTTCTAATAATAGCTCCCATATCTGTAGGTAAATATTTCTTGGTAATTTGTGTTAGTCTATTCTTTTCTTCTACATTTGTAATCTTTTGAGAAACTGTAATAAAAGGAGAATTAGGTAATAATACAATAAATCTACCAGTTAAACTAATATGAGTTGAAACTCTAGCACCTTTTTTATATGTAGAGTCCCTTTTTATTTCAACTAATATTGGATCACCAGGCTTTATTAAATCTTTGATATTAGTATTGATATCCAAACATCCATCTTTTACAATATCCTTTTTTGGTAAAATATCTCTTAAATGTATAAAAGCATTTTTATCTTTACCTATATTAATAAAAGCTGCTTGCATTCCCTGAAGAACATTCTGGACTTTTCCTATATAAATATTTCCTTCAATTGTTTTATTTTTTTCATATTCAACATAGTTTTCAACTAATGTTTGATTTTGAACTAACATAATATTTTTCTTCTCATTAGTACTGTATATAATTAGTTCTTTCATGCTTTTCCTTTCTAGATTAATTAAATTTATTCATAGCTGAACTTATATCATTTTTCAAAATTTCTATTATTGCTTCTGTTCCTTTATTTACGCCTTGTTTTAATAATTCTTTTTCATCTTCATCTATTCCGCCTATAACATACTCTATTAAATCAACATTTTTATCTGGTTTTCCTATTCCAATTCTTACTCTAGCAAAATCATTTGATTTTAAATAATAAGTTACAGATTTTATGCCATTATGACTACCTGGTGAACCTGATTTTCTAATTCTTATTTTTCCTGGTTCAATATCTAAATCATCATAAACAATTAATATATCTTCTAAAGGAATTTTATAATATGAAACAATTTCATAAACAGCTTCACCACTAAGATTCATAAATGTTTGTGGTTTTAGTAAAACTACTTTTTTCCCTTCAATTATTCCTTCTCCATATAATGACTTAAATTTTGTTTTATTAACTTCAATATTGAATTTTTTTGAAAGTTCATTTATAACATTAAACCCCATATTATGCCTAGTTTCCGAATAATCTTTTTCTGGATTTCCTAAACCTACAATTAAAAACATTTTTTCACCTTTCCTATTATATTATATTTTAAATTTATTCTAAAAACAAGCTAATTTTAATATATAATTTTTGCCACTTCCTTTAATTCAAACTCATCTATATCTTCATCATATTCAAGAAGATTTATAGCACAATTTTTCTGAAAATATTTAGTTTTATCATCAGAATATGGAACTGCCACAACAGCTCTAAGAAATGTTTCTATAGCTATTCCATGAGATACTATTAAAACAGTTTGACCTTCATTTTTTTTAACAATTCCTCTAATTGCTTTTGACATTCTATCTTCTACTTGTTTTGTACTTTCTTGATTTTTTATCCCCAATATCTCAATTTTTTTCTTTCTATATTTTCTAAGTTCAGGTGCTTCTTTAATGATATCTTCCCACTTCATTCCATCATAAATTCCAAAATATTTTTCTCTTAAATTTTCAACTGTGTTAATTTTTATATTTAATTTTTTAGATATATTTTCCACAGTTTCTAAACACATAGTGGATAAACTAGAATATATATTTGATATTTTTTTATTTTTAAAATAATCTGATATTGCTTTAATCTGTTTTCTTCCGTTTTCCGTTATATCATAATTATTTTTTTCACCTAAAATATTATTTATATTACCTAAACATTCTGCATTTCTTATTAAATATATTTTTGTTTTCATTGTTACCTCTAATATTAAAATTACGATATCTTAGTAAAAATCTCGCTACAAAAAACTATTTTATCCTTGAAATTATACTCTTTTTACGATTTTTTGTCAATAATAGAACAAATCGGAAAGCCTTAATATTAGCTATATTTTAATATTTCTCTTTGGCTTTCCGTGAATTTGTTCGTCGCGCGAGATTTTCAGTTATGAAAATCTCTGTGCATCTTTGCGCGTAGCGCTTTCCTATTATAGAAAAAACTTAAAGAAAGTTTATAACTCTTCTTTAAGTTTTTATAACTAATTATGATTTTCTTCGCCTTCTGCTTCTACCTCAAAAAATAGATCATCATCAAAAAAATCTTTCAATTCTATTCCAACACCTTCACATATATGTAATATAGTAACAATTTTAGGACTTTTTGCTTTACCATTTAGAAAACTATTTAAAGTTGAATATGCAATTCCAGCTCTTAATGATAATTTATGTAGGCTCATATCTTCACTATCTGCTAAATTAATTATCCTTTGTTTAATTGCATCCGAAAGTTTCATAATATCTCCTTCTTTCCACTTTTTTGAAAAGTATAGCAAAGATATCGAAAATTCGTTAACGTAATATCGTCATATTTATATATTAAAAAAATAATAACCATGTATTTATGTCAGATATAATAATTTTTATAATAAAAAATATGTTATATATTTTGCGGGCGCCCGATGAGCGCCCCTACATTTTCCAATTACAAAATATACATATTTTTATAAAATTAAAAAACACACGAATCTCTGTATGGGCGTTCATTGGACGCCCGAAAAAATTTAAATTACAAAATATACATGTTTTTATAAAATTAAAAAACACACGAATCTCTGTAGGGGCGTTCATTGGACGCCCGAAAAAATTTAAATTACAAAATATACATGTTTTTATAAAATTAAAAAACATACGAATCTCTGTAGGGGCGTTCATTGGACGCCCGAAAAAAAATTAAATTACAAAATATACATGTTTTTATAAAATTAAAAAACATGTGAATCACTGTAGGGGCGTTCATTGGACGCCCGCAAAAAATTAAATTACAAAATATACATGTTTTAATGTTCATATATTTTTCAGGTGCCAATTCATTTTTAAAACGATTATACATTTTTTATAAAATAAAAAAAACATACGAATCTCTGTAGGGGCGTTCATTGGACGCCCGCAAAAAAAAATTTAAAAATTATGAATAAATATGAATAAAAAATAATAATCTAGTAATACTAAATATAAAATATTATTATAAGGAGAAGTAATTATGAAAGTTTTAAATATGACAGCACTAACATTAGTTATAATTGGTGCTTTAAATTGGCTATTAATAGGATTATTTAAATTTAATTTAGTTGATACTATTTTTGGAGAATTGTCAATTCTTTCAAGACTGATATATATATTAGTTGGTATTTCAGGTTTATGGTCAATAGCATTTTTTAGCAAAATAAAAGATTAGACTTTTAGTGAATTTTTGAAGAAAACTTTACAACTTGATAAAAAGACTATTAGGCAAAACTATAATAATCCAAAAAAACGATGATTAAAAATCATCGTTTTTTATAAGTTAAAAATTATTTTTCTTCTATATAAATTTAATTATTATCTCTAATTTTTAAATATATCTTTTATTCAAACACAAATAAAGCAGAGATGACCCTACTTTTAAAAACTTGAATATATCGCTATCACTATCATATATTTTTTTAAACACACCAAATAAGCGTTACGTTTGTATTTTTTTCGTAACACAAATAAACCTACCATTTTTTTATTATTTGAACATTTCAAAAATAATTAATTTTCCCCATAAAATTAAAAACTTTTTGACTTTTAACTAAGTATCTATATATTGTTTTTCCCCATAAAAACTATATATTTACTTAGAGTTTAAATAATATTTATTTGGTATTAATATTTTTTATATATTTATATTTTATATAATATATTTTTTTATTTCAATATATAAAATTTAACACTTTTTATGTATCTATTGATATAGTATTATTTCATGGATTATTACATTTTATTTACATTTTTGTAATTGTTAGCTAAACCTTTATTCAAAGATATTTCTTAGTTTTGCGCGTAGCGCTTTTATATAATAAAGAAGGATTACTTTCCTATTATATAAAGCAGACTATGTAGGCAAAGGCCTACTTTACCTACATAGTTCCTTATTTCAGAGTCTTAATACGAGATTGAATTTTAAGCCATTTTTATTTTTGTTTAATATAATATCATACCTTAAAATAATAACTCTTAATTTCAAAATTATATTTTTTAATCAATTGAAAAACCATTCAAAGAATTTGATTAAAATTTATAATAATTATTTGGATCAATATCATTTCCATATCCACTAGCATTTCTCATTTCAAAATGTAAGTGATGTCCTGTAGAGCTTCCTGGATTAGGGTCTGTATTTGGATCTCCACCTTCTAACCCTATTGTTTGTCCTTGTGTTACTTGTTGTCCAGATTGTACATCAATTCTTGATAAATGTGCATAGAAACTATATATTGTTTCCCCATTAACAACATGTTTTATTTCCACACAATTTCCAAATCCTTTTTGTACTCCAGCAAATGTTACTTCTCCATCAGCTATTGATAATACTTCACTATGATGTGTAACTCCTAAATCAATTCCTGTATGTCTCTTTGTTTCTCCTGTTATTGGATGTACTCTAGTTCCATATGGTGATGTAATTGTGTATTCAGATTTTGTTGGAAGTATTAAGCCATTATTAGTTCCTAATTGAATAGCATTATAAGTATTTATTCCATTCAATTGCTGTTTAACCCATGTTTGACTTTCTGCAATCTTTCCATAATTTCCTTTTAAAATATTTCTATCTTCTACATCAATTACTCCATCCTCATTTAAGTCATATATTACATTTTCATCTTCATCATTTATTATAGTTAATCCAAATTTATTATTTAAAGCAACTAAATCATCTATTTGAATTTCATCTGATTTAATAATATCACCAGCATAAATATTAGTATCTCCTAAATCTATATCTTCATCAAGTTCTATTCCTAATATTCTATAATCTAAATATGAGTCTTTAACTATTAATAAATCATATTTTCCTTTAGGAAGTTTCATTTCATATGTTCCATCTGGTTGAATTTCTACTCTAGTTATCACAGCTCTTGCATTATCAGGTATTTCTGCATTTTCTTCTCTTTGGTCATTGCTATCATATACAATAATTGTTGCACTTTGGTTAGACTGATCTTTAGCTTGTGTTATTATTTTACCTTTTAGGTTCAATCTTTTATCAATTTTTACTGTATATTCTTTCTCATTGCCATTTAAAGATTCTACCTTAATTATTATTGTTTTTTCTAGTTCATTTGTCATGTCTATTGTATTTGTATTAGTACCTCTAGTTTTTGTATTATTATCTATTGATACAAATGCCAATTCTTGACTTGCCTTAGCATCTAATTTAACTTGATTTTCATTATTTAATAGTCTTACTAAATAAGTTCCATCATCTTGAGCTTTTACAACTTCATCATTTGCTTTTAATTCTGCTAATATAGCATCCTCATCAGATTTCCTTACAATTATTAAATCTTCTTCTATCTCTTCACCATTACCATTTTGTGCATATACTTTAACTTTAGTTTGTTCACCTTCTAATGCTACTGATTGTTCTATATATCTTTTTACATATTCTGAACTATTTATTTTTACATTTGTTGTATTTGAACTTGCTAATACTCCTACTAAAGCACTTGCATCATTTTGTTCAACTGTAGCTATATATAAGCCATCTGGTGATTTAGTAATTGTTTCACCATTTACAGATATTGTTAATTGTAAATCTGATAAATCTTCTTTTTTATCTACAAATGTTATATTTAATTTGTAAATTTTTTCGGTATAATCTTCACTTGTATCATCTGTCATATTAGCAACTTTAATGTTAATAGTTAAACCATTACTTAATTCATAACCTTTTAATGTATCTTGTGCTAATGTTAAATTATTTTTATATATTGAAACATATTCTTTACTATTATATAGAATTGCATCTATATCAATATTAGTCGTTCCAGTAAGAACATCTATAGTATATTCTTCATCACTTATCTTTGTTGCTAATCTACCATCTACTAAAACTTCTTTTAATGTTAATTCTTCTGGTTCTCTATAAATATGTACAATATAATTTTTGATATTTCCTGAAACTGATTTTACATTAACTACTATAGTTTTCTCATCTTGTCCATCTAAAGTAATAGTATTAGTATTTCTTGATGATGTATATGCATTTCCATTAACACTTACTTTTGCGTATTCATAATTTGCTACACCTGTAATAGTAACTTCATTTGCATTTTTATTTACTTCTATACTGTATGTACCATCATCATTTGCATCTACAATTCCTTGTGTCTTAGCTCCACTTCCGGCAATCAATTCTTTTAATTTAGCATCATATACTTTCTCTGTTTCCTTAATTATAATAACTTGATATTGTCTAACAGTTTCATTTCCGTTTTTTACATAAACCATTCTTTCTGTTTCTGTTTTATCCAAGCTTAATAATTCAGTATCAGATGGATTCTTATAATCGCCTTCACCTATTCTTATACTTGATGTTAAACTATCTATTCCTGCCCAAAGCACAGCTGAAGTCTTGTTTGCCTCTACTACTTTAATATATTTTCCTTCAGAATCTGGATATATTACTTCACCATCTACTCTAATTTCTGGAGTTAAATCTTCCAATTCATTCTTAGTTTTCGTAATAACTAAATTATATTCTTTTGATTTTGTCATATTATTATTAGAAACTTTTATTGGAATTTCTGTTACTTCTCCAGTTAAAATGTGACCATTATACTCGTTTTCTTTTAGCTTTTCTTTATTATTATCTATTTGTACATATTCTGTTTCAATACATGCAGTAGCTTTAATATTTGCAGTTGTACTATTGTAATCAATATCTATACTATACTCGTTTTCTCCTGTTTTCTTAGCATATCTACCATTTACGTAAACAGCTTCTAAGTCTAATGATTCACGTTTTCTATTTATTTCAACTGTATACTCTCTTGTTGTTCCACTTACAGATGTTACTACTATTGTAAGTACCTTTTTATCTCTATTTTCCATAGAAATCGTTTTTGAATTTACATGTTTAGTTTGTGCATTTCCTTCTATAGAAACTTTTGATGTTACATATTTTGCTGTTGCTACTAAATCAACATTAGTTACATCTTCATCAATTTCAATATAATATTTACCATCTTCTGCAGGGTCAATTAAAACTTTATTTGCAAGTAGAAATTCTAGTGATGCATCATCAGTATTTTCTCCATGTTTAACAATATATAATGTATATTCTTTTTCTTCGTTATTTCCATTTTGTACTTTTATTTTTACTTCTGTTACAGAATCATCTAAAATTATGTCTTTTGATGCAGATACTGGTTGTAATCCAGTTTCATCTTCTTGTTTTACATCTATTATATTTACTTTTGAAGTTTCTGAATTTACTCCAGCCCATACATTTGCCTTTACTTTACCAGGATCAACAATCATTATATATGTTCCATCAGTATCTTGCATAGGTGGTATTCCATCAACAGTTATACTCAATTTTAAATCATCTAGTATAGTTGTTTTTTCTACAATTCTTAATGTATATTCTCTATTATTTTGTTGAGTACTATCATATACTATTATTTTAATTTCATTGCCATTTTCTAATAAATAATTATTATATATTGCTTCATGTTGTGTCAAATCTCTTTCATAAATTTTAACTAATGAATCATCTTTAACAGTTATTGCTTTTATATTAACACTTGTAGTACCTTTTTTAACATCAATTTCATAAGTTTGATCATCAACCTTTTTAGCCATTCTATCATTTACTAATACTGAATCTAATGATAATTCATCTTGTTCTCTTACAATATTTACTGTGTATTCTTTTGATATTCCTAAAATTGATGTTACAACAACTTTAACTGTCTTTTTATCAATTCCCTTCATATCAATTGTATTTGTATTAGTTCCACGTGTTGCTTCATTTCCAGCAATACTTACTCTTGAATATTGATATTTTGCTTGTGCACGTAATTTTACACTTTCTGCATTATTTTCAATACTTACTAAATATGTACCATCACTACCAGCAGTGACTTCTTTTTCATCAGCAAATAAATGTAATAATCCTGTTTCATCAAGTGGATCTGTATTTTTTATAATATATAAAGTGTATTCTTTTGTTTCTTTAGCACCATTTTGAACTGTTATTTTAACTTCAGTTACATTATTTGTTAAATTTACAACTTTTTGACTAAATGGATATTCATATTGTGTCTCTGAATTATCTGTTTCAATTTTTACTAGTGATGTTTCTGAATTTACACCAGCCCATACAACAGCATCTAGCTCTTCTGAATTTACAATTGCAACATATTTTCCATCTGCATCTGGCTCGATTATATTATCATCTACTTTTATTGTTACTCTTAAATCATCTAGAATAACAGGTTCATCTATTTCTTTAATTATCAATGTATAATCTTTTTCTTGATCAACCTCATTATCTGGTCCAAATAATGCTGTTACTCTAATATTAACTACTCTACTACTAATATCACAATCTTCATAAGTATTTTGTGATAGTTTACGTGTATTTTCATTTATAGATACATATTCAATACTCTTTTTAGCAATTGCTTTTATATCTGCATTTAGTTTATCTTTTTGTACATAGATTTCAAATGTATTTTCATCTACTCTTCTTGCAATTCTATCATCTAGATAAACTTTGTCTAAACCTAAATCATTTTGTTGTTTATGTATTATTAAACTACATGTTTTTATAGTTCCATCTTGTGCTTTTACAGTAATTGTTCTTACTGTATCACCTACTTCAGATAAATTAATTGTTTCTTCTAATTCTCCTGTATGTTCATCTCCTCCTATATCAACTTTTGCACGAGGATCCTCTAAAGTTATATTAACCTTTGCAGTTCTTTGACTTGCTTTTACTTTTGTCTCATAATCTCCATCATCATTTGGTGTTATTACATTACCATCTACTTTAACAGTAGTGATATTTGTAATATCTGGTATTTTTGCAAAAATTATATTATATGTTTTTGTTTTTGTTCCATCTTGTGATCTTATTAATATAGGCACAGTAGCTGATTTATCTTTTACATCAAATTCTATTGTTGTTAATAATCTTCCTTCAGCACTATTATTTTCTCCTATTCCAATTACTGCGTAAGGATTTTCTGCTATAACTTCTATAACTGCAGAATTTTTTGATTGTGGTATTGCATAAACATATGTTGGTCCATTATCTAAAGTTTCAAACTTATCAATTATCTCTAAGCCATCAACTTTAATACTACTTGCATTTGCATTATCAGACTTTCTTAAAATTCTTATTGTATATTCTTGAGTTTTACCTGTTTCTGCAATTGCTGTAAATCTTATAAATGCTTCTTCTTTTCCAGTTATATCAATTTTTCCTGTTGATAATACACCTTTTGATACAATACTTTCATCATCACTTTCTGAATCATTTTCTAATCTTAATGATGTATGTGAATTATTAGCTTGAATAGCAAACATTACTTCATTTATATCTTGGTTAACAAATGCAGTATATGTATGTGTTTCTCTGTCATAGTATTTTAATTCATCTTCAAAATATTTTACAGATTTTATTGTTACATCATCAGAAAGTAAATCAATATATAATTTCTTAGATAAAGTTTCACCTTGACTACATTGTGGCATAACTTTTATATCTAATTCAAAATGTCTATTTTCTTCCGTAAAATCAACATTGTGTGTTGCTACATGCTCTTCAGGATTATTTGATCCAATCTGTACACGAGCTTTATTATTATTTGAAGTTACTTCAACATATGCAGTTTGGTCTGGTTTTCCATTATCTATTACAATTGCTCTATAATCTCCATTTTCGTCTTCTATAATTAAGTTATCATTTACTTTTACAGAAAGTATAGAACTATCTAATGACTCTTTAATAATTTTTACAGTATATTTTTCTACAGTTTCACTTTCAGATGTTACTATTACTTCTAATGTTGTTTCTTCTTGTGTTGTTATAACTTCTTGATGAATAATATGTTTTTCTCTTTCTCCTGCTATTTCAACTATTGCATTTTCATCTGTTGTTGTTACATCTATAGTTGATTCATCTAATTCTCTTGGAATATATTTTATATATGTATTTGTTTCTTTATCTATTTCATCTGCATTGTCATTATTTATTTTTATTGTACAACTTGTATCATCTGATTTTCTTTCAAGATGTAATGTATATTCTTTACTTGTTTTTCCATCTTGTGCTGTTACAGTTATTTTATATGTAGAATATTTTCCTACTTCTAAAGGTAAATCTTCTTTTGTAAATTCACCAATACCTACATCGCTTACTTTTTCAACTTGAATCTTTGCATGTTTTTCAGTAGCTTTGATGTATAATTTTGCTATTTGATCATATTTATCTACTGTAGAATAATATTGATCTACTGTATTTATAACATCTTTATCATTTACCTTTATTTCTTCAATTCCAGCCTCATTAGATTTTTCTTTTATTATAATTGTATATATTTTAAATCTATCTACATATTTTGAATCCTGTACTTTTACAAGTATTGTTTCTTCTTTTCCAGGAGTAATTTGTACTGTTAATACACATGTTCCTCCTAGTGTAGGAGCTGAAAAGTCTTTTTCTTCTATGTTTCTTGTTGAAATATGAGGCTTTTCACTTCTAGTTTTTATACTTAATTCTACTTCTGTTGTATCTGCATCAATGTATGCAATATAAGTACCACTTTCTTCTTCACATTCTTCATTATTAGAAGTTACACTCTTTAATTTTAAATCATCTACTTTAACAACTTTTACATTATATGTTTTATCAGTTCCATCTTCTGCTTTTACAAATATGTTAAAGTCATATGAGTCTCCAGGTACATCTACTTTACGTTTTGCTATATTATTTTCAGAATACTCTCCACTTTGAATCATTACAACTGCATTTTCATCTTCTGCAATTGCTGTTAAATCTAAGGTTTCCATTGTATCTGGCATTTTTATTTCATATTCATTATCTGATGTTTGTTTTATATCAGATTCTTCTATATCTGTAGCACTTAAACTCAACAAATTATTGTTATTTGAAGTTTTAATAAGTGTTATTGTATAAACAGCTTTTGTTCCATCTTGAGCAGTTACATCTATTGTAACAATAGTCTTATCATCTAATGTTATAACTGATTGAGTAGTTTGAGCTTTTACTTCTATGCTTCCATTTATAGATATTGTTGCTAACTCATCAGTTAGTTCTCCTTTTACATCTACTTTCTCAGTTTTACTTATTTTAACTGTCGCTTTTTTATTAGAATCAAATGAAACTTCTTTTTCTGTCAAAATACCATTTGTTTCATATGTTACTGTAGCTTTTAACTCTGTATTATTTGATAATCTTCTTACAATTATTTTATGAACTTCTTTTGTACCATCTTCAGCAGTTACAGTTACTTTAATTTCATTTTCTAATTTTGGAACTGTTACATTTGATAATTGTCTTTCATATTCTTCATCACTTCCATTAATACTTACCAATGATGTATTGCTACTTGCTATAGCTTCTACGTCAACTGAATCTGTTAAGTATGGTTTTTCTACATAATAATTACCATCATTTTCATCAGGTTCAATTACTTCACCATCAACTTTTAACATACCTAAACTACAATCATCAGACATATTAGTTACAACAACTGTATATTCAGCTTTAGTACCATTCTGAGCAATTACAGTAATTTTTACTTGTACTTCTTCACCTGGTTTATTTATTGTTGCACTTGTTGTTCCTTGAACTATATCAAATCCTTCAATTTGTACTTGTGCTTTCAAATCTTCAGGAATTACATATAAAACGAAATCTTTATCATTTTTATTAACTTTTCCAACATATCTATTAGTTGGTTCTGGCACTGCTTCATTATTATTTACTTTTACACTTAGTAATTTTACATTATCAGGAACATCATTTACTATCAATTTATATTGTTGAGTTGATTCATCTTCTGCAGTTACAGTAATAAATACTACTATTGATCTTCCTTGCATTTCAACTATTCTATATGTTGCATTTTTTTGTTTTTCATTTGTATTTATAGCTACATAAGCATTTTCATCTTCTGTTATTGCTCCTATTGTTAATTTATCTTTTGTCTTATCTAATGTATATTCATAAGCATTCTTTTCTTCATTAAATACTGCTTGATCTCCATCTACCAGTACTTTTAATAAATTTCTATTACTGCTATTTCTGTTAATAATTAATATATATTCTTGAGTAATTCCATTTTGTGATTTTACTGTAACTTTTACTTCTACATGCTCTCCACTACCTATCTCAACTTGTCTTGTTGTTTTATTTACTTCAAAATCAAAGTCTTCTATACTTACTTCTGAAAGTTCATAGTTTGTTACAGCAATAACATCTATTACTTCGTATTCTTCTGGGATATTTACTTCATATGTATTAGTACCACTAATCAATTTAGCTTCTTTAGAAAATTCTTCATTTCCTACTGTAATTGATTTCAAGCTATTATCTTCAGATGGCTTTTTAATAATTAATTCATATTCTTTATAATTTTCTGTATCTAGTGGATTACTTACTCTTATAGTAAATTCCTGTTTATCTTCTATACTTAATCTTTTTGATGTTTCATGAGCTTGTGCAATACTATTTTCAATACTTACAAGATCAAGTTCACTTAATGTTATTGCAGTTACATCTACAAAAGTAGTTGATTCTGAAACATATGCTATATACTTTTCACCCACTGGTTTAATTTCTGTACCATTTACTGTTACTGAGAATAATCCTAAATTATTTTCTGTTCCTTGTTTATCTAATATTAAAGTATATTCTCTTTCATTTTCTAATGCAGTAACATATATTTTTACAATTGTTCTATCTTTCATTGTAGCAACAGTTTGAGTAGTTATATGTTGGTCTGCTCCAAAACTATCTATATGAACTAATGCATCGTGATACATAGATGTTGCTGATACAGTTGCATTCTCTGCATCCGCTGGTATAATTGCTTTATAAGTATAATCACTTATTTTTGTTGCCTCTTCACCATTTACAGTTATATTTTCTAAATCTGTAAGAGCATCTTCTTTAAATATTGTAAGTGTATACATTACTGATTTTCCACTTTCAGATGTTACTTTAATTGGAACAACCTTTTTAATTCTATTTAACATATTTACTGTTCTTATAGATTGAGAAACTTCATCAATTGCATTTTCTATACTTACTTTTGCTGCTGAATCTCTTGTTACAGCTTTTACTAATGGTCTTGTTACTTCATCATCTATAATAATTTCATACTCTGTTGGTCCAACTGATTTAGCATCTACATCATCAACTGTTAAGCTTTTTAAACCAACATCTTCTGAAACTATTTTTATAGTCAATGTGTAATTCATTACCCTATTATTTGTTGTTTTTACTTTTATTGTTAATGTTGTAGGATTTTCAGTTAATGTAATTGTTTCTTCTAATATTCCAGCTGAATACGTATTACCAGAATTTATACTAATTGAATCTGTTATATCTTTAGTAGTTATTCTTATATCTCCTTGGTTATCTGGTTTTACTACTACTGAAACTTCATATTTATTTTCACCTACAAGTTTTGCTTCTTTATCATTTACATATATTTTATCTAATCTTTGTTCATCTAATTGTTGTACAACTCTTAAAGCTTTTGCAGTAGCTTTAGTCATTTTATCTGTTGCAGTTATTATAGTCTCACCCATATCTTGAGAAGTAATTACACCATTTTTTACTTCTGCTACTTTTGGTTTACTTGACTCCCATTCAAAATCTGTTAATTTTCTTTCTACATTATTGAAGACATTAAACATATTAGTTTCTATTTTTACTGTTTCTTGTTCAGGATTTTCCATAATTCTAGCTTCTGGTATAATCTTGAACTCTCTATCTCCAACTAATGTAAATACATAACTATTATCATATAAACTATTTCCTAATTGTCCATATGAGTTATTTCCAACACTATATACAAATCCATCGCAATCAATTGCATAGTTATTATTATATCCAGATCCTATTGTAAAATATTGTTTTCCATCAGATTCTATTTGAGTTAATCCAACTGATCCTGTTACATATCCAATTCCTCCTTGACCTGATGAATTGTCTCCATATGTATAAATATTTCCATCTTTATCTAATAACATTGTACATAATGCACTACTACTTATATCTACCATATTTTCAGATGCAATTGTACTTTGTACTATATCATCATCTTTAGCATATTTTTGTATCAATACAACTTTTCCATCATTTTTTAATACAACAATTGCATTTTCCATACACTGAGCTTTTACAGCATCTTGTATATTTACTAATTGAGGTACTGTATAGTAAGGGTTAAGTTCAGGATTTATTGTTTGTCCATAACTATCTGTATTATGTTGATGTTTTGAAATTTGCTCTTTACTATTATCACCAAATACATATACATGTCCTTCTGAATCAACAAATGTAGTTAAATTTCCACCTGCTGATATAGATATTATTTCATTTTCTATTGTATTAATTCTTTCTGGCATTGTTACTGTTGTTGTTTTTCCATTTCCTAGTTGTCCAGAGCTATTTAATCCCCATGTATAAACATTTCCTAATACATCTAATGCAACAACATGATTATATCCTACTGCTATATCTTTTATATTAGATAATTTTTGTACTTGAGTTGGTTTTCTAACTGATGTTCTATTTCCTTGACCTAATACTCCATACGTATTATCTCCCCAAGCCCATACTGTTCCATCATTTCTTAGAGCTACTGTAAAGCTTTTTCCTACAGCAATCTTCTTATATGTATATAGTATATTGGCTTGACTTGGAATATTTATTGGGAATAATTCATCATTTCCTAATTGTCCATCAGAATTATAACCAAATCCCCATAAAGTACCATCTGCTTTTAATACACCAGCGAAGTTTTCTCCTCCTGCTACTTGTGGTGCATATTTAGCATCTTCATCTATAACTCTTACAATTATTGTGTTTTGTTTTCCTGTTTTTGTTTCTATTGCTTTAACCCATGTTGTTCCAACTTTTTTACCTGTTATTAAGCCTTCATCACTAACTTCTGCAATATCACCATTTAATGACTCATATGTGAAATCATCTATTTCTTCATTTTCTTTAAATACATTAAACAAGAATTTTGGTGTAATTGATATTTGTTTTGTTCCATTAACTTTTAGTGTTACTTCTCCTTCATCTGCATATGATGAATCATTTCCTATTTTTACAGGTATTGCACTATTTGTTTTAGTTTTTATTGCCTGTAATCCATGATAATAATCTCCCCATCCATACACATCACCTGAATAATCTATTGCAACATTATATGTATTTCCAGCTGACACACTCATCATATCATTTACTTTGGTTATTTCTGTAAATACTACTGTATCATCATAGCTTCCTATTCCTAATTCTCCTCTTGCATTAGCTCCTGTTGAATATAATACTCTATTTTCTCCTAATAATACTGTATGACTTTCTCCTGCAGATATTTTCATTATTTTTGGAATAGATGATGTTATTTTTGTTGGTTTTGATTCATTATATGTACTTCCAGTTCCTAATTGTCCATTTAAATTATATCCAAATGTATAAACTTCTCCTTCTGTAGATAAAAGTACACTATGATTATCTCCAGCTGATATTGCACCTATCAATGAATCAACTTCAATTTGTTCAAAAGTATTTGATTTTCCATCTATTTTTGCTGTTTGTCCATATATATTTAATCCTGTTGTTAATACTTTTCCACTTGTAGTTAATAATAATGTATGATTTTTACCCATAGCTATATCAAATATATCACTTACATATGGTAGCAACTTAGGACTTCTAACTGGCTCATAAGTTCTAGTACCTAATTCTCCATTTTCATTTAATCCCCATACATATACATAACCATCTTTTGTTAATGCCATACTTTGATCATTATTTGCTGCTATTTTCTTAATACCTTTTAATTCTAATTGTACTGGTGTACTTGAAGTAAATCCTAATGCACCATTTGAATTATTTCCAAATCCCCAAACATTTCCTTCTGTATCTAATGCTAAATTGTGAGTATTGCCTACTGCAATTTGTTTTATAGTAACATTTTGTGGGAATTTAACTTGTACTGGTATGTCTGAAGACTTAGTTGAACCATTACCTAACTCATAACTTGTATTTTGACCATATGTCCAAACTGTTCCATTTGCTTTTAAAACAGTTGTATGTGAACCACATGTTAATGCCATAGGCTCTATTTTTACATCTTCAGGTAATACAGTTACTCTAGCTATACTATTATAATTTGTTCCTTTTTTATTTACTACAATAGTTGTTGTACCTTCCTTAACACCTGTTACTAATCCACTTTGTGTTACTGAAGCAATTGCATTATTTCCTGATGTATAAGTCATTTCACTATTATCTATAACATCTTTTAATACATTAAATGTTTTATTTGTTACAACTATTTGATGTTCTTCATCTTTATGTAGAATTATATCGTATTCGTCTAATCCTACATCTTCTCTACCTACTATTGATGGTGTTGGAGTATTACTGTATAGTTTATTTCCTAGTACTCCATTTTCTCCTTGACCCCAAGCATATACAAATCCTTCAGTATCAATTATTGCTCCATTCTCTGTACCTGCTGTTACAAACAAAGCTTTTTCAATATTTTCATTTAAAAGTGGCAATGACTGATTAGTTGATTGTAATGTAGCAAGTTTATAATTATCATTAGCTCCCCATACATATGTATCTCCTGTTTCTAATAGAGCTATAGAGAATTCATTTCCTGCTTTAATATCTTTTATTCCAGTTAAAATCTCTTCAGAGGCGCTCTTAATAAAGCTTGGGTTTTCTTGATTTTCTGAAATACCTAAACCTAATTGTCCTTTTGAATTATCTCCAAAAGCATATGCTTTTCCATCATCTCTTAATAAAATTGTATGATTTTTTCCTTGTGATACTCTAATTACATTTTCTGCCGTTAATTGTTTGCCAGTATCTAATAAATATACTTCTCCTTTTACATTTACTGCATATTCTTGTGAAATATCTATTATGTCACTTATACCATTAACTCTTACAGCAGTTTCGCCTATTCCATATCCACAATAATATACATTTCCATCTGTGTCTAAGAATACTGTTCTATTTTTTCCACCAGCCACTTTTACAATTTTGGTTAATGGTGAACCATCTGGTTTTATTACTTGTACAGGTTCATTTCTAGATGTTCTTGTTCCATCTCCTAGTTCTCCATATCCATTATATCCAAAGCCCCATACTGTTCCATCTTCTTTTACATATATTGTGTTATATTCTCCTACAGCTATATCTATTACGTTTTCTGCTTCAGCTACACGTACTGGTGTTGCTTTTTCATCATTATCTCCTGTTCCTAATTGTCCATAAGTATTTTTTCCCCATGTCCATACTGTTCCATCTGCCTTTAATGCTGATGAATGTGTATTTCCAATTTCTACCTCAGGAACTGCAACTTTATCATCTGGAACAACTGAAACAAATACTATTGCTGTTTTATGTGATTTTTCGTGTGTTACTACTATTTCTGTTTTTCCTAGTTTCTTACCTGTAATTGTTCCATCATTAGATACTGTTGCAACTTTTGGATTTAATGATTTATAACTCATATTACCAGAATCTACTTTATCTTGAATTAGATTAAACTTATTATCTAATGAAGCACTTATTTGTCTATATTCATCTTCTTTTACTGATACTACATTTGAATCAACATGAACATATGTATCTCCTATTACTTTAAATATATTTTGATTATCATATGTTCCGTTTCCCAATTGTCCTTCATGGTTATATCCTGTTGTATATACAAATCCTGAATCATCTGATATTACTGAATGATATGCATTTGTGCTTATAATTTTTACGTAATTTACATCTTTAGCTTTTGCTGTATATACAACATTAGCTGTATTTGCTCCAACTCCTAATTGTCCATATCCATTATATCCACATCCATATAATGTTCCATCTTTTGTTGTCATCAATAGCATATTCTTTCCAGCAGATATTTCTACAACATTTTCTAAAGGTACAAATTCTTCTGATTCATTTTTAATCTTAACTTCAGTTGGTATATCTACACCATTAGTATTTGATTGTCCTAATTGTCCATTTCCATTATATCCCCATGCCCAAACTTTTCCATCAGCATCTAATGCAGTGTAGAAACTATCTCCAGAAGCAATTTCAACTATATTAGATAATTCATTTATTCTTGATGGATTTTGATTTAAATACCATACTGTTCCATCTTCTGCAAGTATTAAGCTTCCTGTTACAGATATTGCTTTTTGGTAGAAATTCAATTTAGTTGGTACTGCACTATATTCAGCTCCCCATACATAAATTTCTCCATCTTTATTTATTGCAATACTTGTATTTCCACTTATAAATATTTTCTTAATTTCACTTAATCCTTCTATTTTTGTTGGAATTAGTAATTTTTCAGTATTTCCATTTCCTAACTGTCCATATCCATTATAACCAAAACTCCATACATTTCCTTTTTGATCTAATATCAAGTTATAATAATATCCTGCAGCTATATCTACTATACTATCTAATTTTGCTCTTACTTTAGTTGTTGTAGTTACAACTGAGCCTTCATCATCAACTTCTTCAAGAACTTGAGTATATTCTCCCTCTTTAATTTGAGTTGGTTCTGTTATTTTTATTCCATTAGCTACTCCATTACCCATTTGGCCATTTGAATTATCTCCCCATGCCCAAACTGTTCCATCTTGTTTCAAAGCTAAAGAATGTATATGTCCTGTTACTACTTTTTCTACAGTCTTTTTATTATCTCCAATTACATCTACAACTACTCTTGTTTTATACTCATAACCTTTTGCTTTTACCGTTATATATGTTCTTCCTAAATTTAATACTTCTACTTGTCCGTTGGTTTCTCCAACAGTTGCAACATTTGGGTTTGAACTTTCATACTCAAATCCATTATTTTGAGCTGTATCATATAATAGGTTAAATCCATATACCGTTTTTGGATTTATTTGATATGTTTGATCAGAAAGTTTAAGTGTTACCTGTGTTTCATCTAATGTTATATATTGTGTTGATATACACTCGATATTTTGTTTATTATCAAAACTTCCATCACCTAATTGTCCATATCCATTATATCCAACACTCCATACTGTTCCGTCATTTTTAGCATATTCTGCATTATGTGTTCCTCCTGATACAATCATAACATCAGTAAATTCTTCACCTTTTTCATCTTTTACATATGTTGCTACTTCCTTAGCATTTCTATCTGTTGATATTATTTGATTATAATCATTTAATCCCCATGCTAAAACTTTTTCATTAGAATCTACTGCATATCCTGCATAATATCCTAAATCAATTGAAGTTATATTCTCTAAACTTCCTTCTTCAGCTCGTAATTGTTGTGGAATTGGTCCTGATATACCTGTAAGCATATTGTAATCATTGCATCCAAATCCCCAAACAGATCCATCTAATTTAAGTACAATTGTTGCATTTACTGGACTTGCTGAAACTTCTGCTATATCTTCTATTGTATTTAATTTTGTAAATTTATTTTTATCACTTGTTGTTCCATCACCTAAGTTTCCATAACCATTATATCCAGCTACCCATAAATTATTTTCACTATCTATGGCAAAACTTGATACATTTGAAGCTTCTATTTTTGTTATATGTTCAAGAGATTCTACTTTAGTTGGTAATGTTCTTCCTAAATTATCACCTAATCCTAGATTTCCATAAGCATTATATCCCCATGCATACACATTGCCATCTTTATCTAAAGCAAGTGTATAACTATCACCAGCTGCAACAGAAATAATATCTTCTAAGAATCCATCTCCTTCAGGTGACTTTACTTGAACTTTTGTATTACTATTATTGTAAGTTCCATCTCCTAATTGACCATTATTATTATTTCCCCATGTCCATACATGACCTTTTGTATCAACTGCTACAGCATGTGTTCTTCCTAAAGCTATTTTTACAATATTATTTATTCCTGTATATGTTGGTAATTTTTTATTATATGTATCACCTGTTCCCAGTTGTCCATTTCCATTGTATCCATAACTCCAAACTTCACCATTAGCTTTTAATGTTACAGTTGAATTATTATAACTTTCAATTTGTGGGAAAGTTATATCAGTATCATCTAAAACAAATACATCTATAGTTGCACTTTGATTTGAAATTGTATCTGTAACTGTTAATTGTGTTTTACCTTTTTTTACTGATTTTATAACTCCATCGCTTTCTCCAACAGTAGCAATATCGTCATTTTTCATTTTATACTTAAATTCATAGTTATCTACTTTATTATATAATAGATTAAATCCTTGAACCATATTTGCATTTGTTTGTTGTGTCTTATTTATTCCTTTAATTCTAATTGGAGATTCTTCAAAGTTTATTTTTGATTTACTTATACATGTAAATACTTGTTTATCCTTATTTGAACTATCTCCCATTTGACCATTATTGTTTCTACCACATGTCCATACAGTTCCATCTTCAAGTACTACAGCTATTGTTTCTGCACTTCCTGCTACATCAAAAATCTTGCTTATTGTATCTCCTTCAGTACTATACTTTAATGGTATTGGTAGTAGATTATTATCTTTGCTTCCATTTGCACATTGACTATATGAATTTTGTCCCCATACTACAGCTGTATTATCATTTTTTATTGCTATAGCATATTGGTTACCAGCTTCTATTGATTTTACATCTGTCAAATAAACAGCATTATCACTAATCTCATCACCATCAAAGCTTTCTATTACTTTACCAAAAGTATTTCTTTGTGTAGTAGTTTTATTACCTAAGTTTCCATAACCATTATATCCAGATGCCCATACATATCCAGATTTATCAACTGCTAAAACTGTATAATCCTCTACTGCAACATCTACTATATCTGAAAGTTGTATATTTTCTGTTGGCATAGTTAAATTGCTTTCATTTCCTGTTCCTAATTGTCCATTTCCATTATATCCCCATACATATAGTTTTCCATTACCATTTATTGCAACTACTGTTTGATTTTTACTAGCAATTTTAACTATTCCTTTTAATTTTATTTTTGATGGAACACTCTTAGTAATTGTTGTACCATTTCCTAATTGTCCATTTCCATTATATCCCCATGTATATACACTTCCATCTTTTGTAAGAGCTATAGAACTATATGAATTTGCAATAACTTGTATTACATCATCTAATTCTTTTATCTCAACTGGTTTATTAGTATCTCCATCTCTACCTAATTGACCATAGCTATTTGAACCAAATGAGTATACTTTACCATCTTTTGTAAGTATTAAAGTATGGTTTTCTCCAGCTGATATATCTACTACATCAGATATATTTATTTTTGTTGGTTTATATCTTGTTGCATTATCACCTAAACCTAATTGTCCTTGGCTATTTGTACCCCATGTCCAAACAGTTCCATCAGATTTCAAAGCTACAAAATATTGAGAACCTCCTACTATTTTAGGCATAGCTATATCTTCTTTTCTTAATACATCTACTGTTACTAAAACTTTAGTATCTAATTTATTAGTTGAAACTTCTATCTTAGTAGTTCCATAGTCTTTAGCTGTTACTAAACCATTTTCATCAACATTTGCAATTTTTTTATCTTGACTTTGATAACTTATTTTTTCACCATCTACTTCATAAAATAATAAGTTAAATCCTAAATCTGTTGAAGCATTTATTTGCTTACTTATATTGTCTGTACCTAAATTTAAAGTTATTTTTTGATTATCAACTGTAAAGCTTGAATCTGAAATACTTGTAGGGTTAATACTTGAAACAGTTAATTCATCTCCCATTTCACCATTTGCATTATATCCTACTGTATATACTACTCCCAAACTATCTGCAATTGCTGATGTTTGAGTTGATTCTTTTTGTGTTGATGCTATTGCTATTATATTTTTATCTTCTTGAACTTTAGTTAAATATGCTTGATCATTTTTATCTTTTGTAAATAATTGTCCATAATTATTCCATCCTGCTACTAAAATACCTGCTGATTTCTTTTCTTTTCTTGTTCCATCATCTGTTGTTTCTTCTGTTGTTGTTTCTTCAACACTTAAAATACTTGCATATCCTTCTGCTGATGCATGTTTAATTTTAGAAACTGGATTTTTTTCTTTATCTAACATCTTAACAGGTAAATGTTGTTCAGTAGTATTTCCAGTTGCTAATTGTCCATATCCATTATATCCAACAGCAAGTGCATTTCCTTCTTCTGTTACCATAATCGTATGTATTTTTCCTGCTGAAATTTCTTTAATATTACGTAGAAAATCTGTGTCATTTTCATTTCTCATTTGTGTTGGAGTAACAACTGTATTTGTTTTTCCTGTTCCAAGTTGACCATTTCCATTATATCCAACTCCCCAAACAGTTCCATCTGCATCTAACATTGATAAGTAATTTTCTCCTGCTGAAATTTGAATTATGCTAAATACTTTTTGAACTCTTGAAGGAAGCATATGTGCTGAACCATCTGTACTACCTATTCCTAATTGTCCGTATCCATTATATCCCCATGAATAAACTCTTCCATCTTCAGAAAGTGCATATGATGTTAAATATCCTGCAGAAACTGCTACTATATTTTTTAAACCTTCTGTTCCAGATGGGTCTTGAACTTGTACAAATTCATTTGAATCTACAGTCGTACCATTACCTAATTGTCCATATCCATTGTTTCCTGTTGCCCATACTGTTCCATCTGATTTTAGAACAACAGTATGATTATATCCTGCAGCTATATCTACTGCATATGTTTCTTCATCTTTATTTAATGCATCATATATATTAGTCTTTGTTGGTTTTGTTTTTACAGCATTATCACCCAATCCTAATTGTCCATAGGTATTATAACCCCATGTCCATACTTCTCCATTGGCTTTTAATGCAACAAAGTGATTTCCTCCACCTACTATTTTTGGATATGTTTTTCCTTGTTCACCTGTTACGTTTACTTTTACTCCTGCATATATATTGTGAGTTGTATTTTTTACTCTAATATTTGTAGTACCTATTCCAGTAGCCTCAACTATACCAGATTTATCAACTGTTGCAACACTTTCATCTAATGACTCAAATGTGCAATCACCTTTATCAACTGTATTATATAATAAGTTAAATCCTGTTGAAACACTATATTCTATTTGTTCACTTTTCTCTCCTGCTTTCTTAAAGTTAATTACCGCTGGTTTAACTTCTAATTTAGTATTACTAATACACCAAGGAGCATAATTTGTTTCTAATGTTCCATTTCCCATTTCTCCGTTTGCATTATATCCTACTGTATATACCATACCATTTTTATCTGCTATTGCTCCTGTAGTATTTCCACTCCATATGTCATTATATTTTGTTATTCCCATTGTTAATATATCTTTGTCTGTTTGTACTAATTGTGGATAAGCTACATTATCACCTGCTTTTTCCAAGAATAATTGTCCATTATCATTTCTTCCCATTACATATATTCCAGCTTCTCCATTTTTTTCTTTTACTGAAATATATGTTTCATTTCCTGATGCAAGAATATGGTTTGCATTTTTTATTGATTCTGTTTCTAATTCTGCATTTTCTTCAACTGGTTCAACTTTAGTCCTAATCTCTTTTATAACATTATAGCTTCCACTTGCAGTACCTATTCCTAGCTGACCATATCCGTTATATCCTACAGCCCATACTGTTTCATCTTCTTTTAATACTACTGTATGATTTGTACCTGCTGATACTTCTTTTACTTTTCTTAAAATTTTTATACCATCTGAGTCTTTCATTTGTTGTGGTAATCTATGATCAGAAGAATCACCTGTTCCATAATTTCCATTGCCATTAGATCCAACTCCCCATACACTACCATCTGCATCTAGCATTACTATAAAGTTTTCTCCACCAGATATTTGTATTATATTTGATACTTTTTGCATTTTTACTGGGTAAAGATTTACATCACCTGCAGTATTTGTTCCAAATTGTCCATAGTGATTGTATCCCCATGAATATACTTCTCCACTCTCTGTTAATGCATGTGCTGTGTTATATTCAGCTGTTATCTGTACTATATTTTTTAATACACCTTCTCCATTTGGTCCTAATACTTGAGTAAATACATCTCCATCATTAGTTGTTCCATCACCTAATTGTCCATATCCATTATATCCTGTTGCCCATACTGATCCATCTTTTCTTAATATAAGTGAGAATCTATATCCTGCTGCTATATCTATTGCATCATTTATTGTTGTTATAATTTCTTCATCTTGTTCATTTACAGTTTTTATTTTAATTTGCTCTGGTTCAACTCTTCTATTTTTATCTCCTAATCCTAATTGTCCACTGCTATTTAGTCCCCATGTCCATACTGTTCCATCTGCTTTTAATGCTATAAAATGATTACATCCTCCAACTATTTTTGGTTGTATTTGTCCTTGTTTTCCATTTACATTTACTTTTACTCCAGCCCATATATCATTTTCTTCATTATGAACTTTCACATAAGTATTTCCTATACCTTTAGCAGTTACAACTCCTGATTCTTCATCTACTACTGCAATTTCTTCATCTAATGAACTGAATTTATATGTTTGGTTTTCTAATTCATCTTTCAATAAATTGAATCCCATAGTCATTTTACATTCTATTGTTTCACCAGTTTCTTCTGGCTCTTTATAATTGATTATTTTAGGGTCAACTTCTATTTTTAGTTTACTAATACACCATGGATTTAATAGATTTTCAACAGTTCCATTTCCAATTTCACTATTTCCATTATATCCTACTGTATATACCATACCATTTTTATCTGCTATTGCTCCTGTAGTATTTCCACCCCATATATCATTATATCTTGTTATTGCCATTGTTAATATATCTTTATCTGTTTGTACTAATTTTGGATAAGCTTC
>CANRKJ010000019.1 GCA_947631185.1 uncultured Clostridia bacterium
AATTTTTATTTTTTATGAAAGAAAATAAAATATGAAGAAAACCCTAGAAAAATTTCTAGGGTTTGTCAACATTCTGAGAACCCTCGCAAGAGGGTTCTTTTTATATCTTTCTAGACAAAGGGACGGAGCTTTTGTCTTGCGGAAAATTAAGTATAGACTATTAAATAATAATATGATATAAATAAATATAGGGGCAAATTTTATATAGGAGATGATAATTATGCCCCGCAAGGCAAGAAAAAATATTGTAAGTCACTATGTTCATATAATTATTCAAGGAATAAATCGAGAGTATATTTTTCAGAAAAAAGAATGGAAAGAAGATTACATTAAAATACTAAAAACTAAAATAGAAAGTAAGAATATAGAAATTTTAGCATATTGTATAATGGACAATCATGCACACTTTTTAATACATTATGAAAAATTGGAAGAAATATCTAATTTAATGAGAAAAGTTAATACAGCATATGCAATGAGGTATAATAAAATTAATAAGAGAGTAGGTTTTGTTTTTAGAGATAGATTTTTTACTCAACCAATATTAGATGAATTGCAATTGTATAATTGCTTAGTATATATACATAAAAATCCAATAAAAGCAGGAATATGCTTTCAAATGCAGGATTATAATTATTCTAGCTATAATGAATATATAAAAGAAAAAAAGCTAATAACAGATGACAGTATAAAATTATTATTTGGTAGTAAATATAACTATATAGAGCAATTTAACGCTATACATAGAGAGTTACGAGAGATAGAGGATATTAAAGATGTAATGGAATATGATTATAATATGGAAGAATTAATAAAAAAGTACGAAAACAAAATTAAGGGAAATTTAGAAGAAAATGAAATAGAATTTGGTAACTTATTATTAGAAATGAGGCAAAAATGTGGAATATCATTAAGAGAAATGTCAAGTATATTTAGAATTAACAAAGATAAATTAAACAGATATATTCACAAGATAATAGACAATAGTTAAAGAGACAAAAGCTTAAGACAAAAGCTCCGTCCCTTTGTCTAAAAGCTCCGTCCCTTTGTCTACGTCCTTTTGTCTAATTTGAAAATTATATAGGGGAATTGATAATATGTTATATGAAATGAAGAAAAAATCAGATATAAAGTATATACAGCAATATGGTAAAGCATATGGGGCTTTTTTATTACATTATGTTTTACATAGCATTTGTGGTATTAACAATTTTTTTGTATTTGATTCTATAGAAGAATTCAAAAAAATAGAAGGTAGACTTCCTAAAATAGTTGTACTAAGAGCTGATGCAAAAATAGGAGATAAGCCTACTTTAGGTGTACGAGGAAGAGCTACGAGAAAAACAGCTGTTGCTGATTATATTAATGATGTAAAAGAGCATAATCCTGACGGCGTAGTTTTATGTATGGATACAGATGTTGAAAATCAAAATAAAAGTATTGATGGATCTTTTAATGTTTATTTTGATTGGGGAAAAAAAGTATATATTGATTATTTAGGTGCAGGATTTGATGTTGGAGGAATTACTAAAGGAGAAGATAATCACGAAATGTGGCAGATAGATTGGAACAATTTATTATTTGTTAAACCTAATGATATGAACAGGTATAGAACATATTTAATATCAGATGAGGAATATAAAAAGTCAGCAGAGCGTAAAATTAAGTTTTTGATGAAAAATAACAAATGCAATGAAGAGGAAGCACGAAAACAAGTACCTGAAACATATAAGTCTATGCCACCATCAATAAAAGAAGAAATATTAGATAAAATTGTTTTTGAAATATACTCTAAAAAAGATGATTTAAGAAAACTTGGTCTTAAATCTTTTGGAGTACAAGGAATGATTAGAGGGGGAGAACTGTTTCCTGTAGAAATTAATAGAATGGAGAGATTTATTGAAAAAGATGTTTTTCTTAGAAATGAAAGAGATTATGAAGGTAGATAAAATAACTTAAAAATTATATAAAATAAACAAGAAAATTTTACATAAAATTGCAAATTACACAAAAATTGCTTATGTTGACAAAAATAAAAATATATATTATAATTACCCGTATAAATAAAGAGATTGTATATAAAAATATTTTAATGGTCGGAAAATTAAATAAAGTATATGGATGTATATATAAATGGGGCGGAAATTTTATGTTACATCTTACTTTTAATTTGCAATTAAAAATTAAATTATTTTGTTATATTTTAAGAAAAATTTTAATATAGGGAATATTATGTGTGTTAGTAAAATGAGATTTTTCCTTATTTTTATATACTAGGTATATTTTCAAAATTTTCTAGTATATAAAGGCTTCGCCAATATATGCACAGAAAATTTCATAGAAATTTTCGTGTTTGAATAACAGGAGCGGACTCTGCAATAAATTTTAATATGAAAAAAGTTTGCTGTTGTTTTTTGGATTTTTCTTAAAATAGTATTTTTAGATGCAAAAAATTTATGTTTAAAATTTGTACATTGATATCATATTATTTATATACTGCTCATATAGAAAGGAAAGAGATATAAATGAAAGAAAACAAAATTCAAAAGAAAACAAATAACGAAAATTTAGTAAATAATACAAAAAAGAGAGTAAGAAAAGTATTAGAAAAAAAATTAGATAATTCAAAGAAATCTACAAATGAAACTCAGAAGTCAAAAAATAGAAAAAACAATAAAGAAGAATTAGGTGGAAAAGAAAAGTTTGGTTTTAAAAAGGAATCACTTAAAATAATTCCTCTTGGTGGTCTTCAAGAAATAGGAAAGAATATTACTGTTTTTGAGTATGGAAATGATATAATAATTGTAGATTGCGGTGTTGCATTTCCAGAAGATGATATGTTAGGAATAGATTTAGTTATACCAGACTTTACTTATCTTGAAAGAAATAAAGAAAAAATAAAAGGTTTAGTTATTACACATGGACACGAAGATCATATAGGTTCAATTCCATATTTTTTAAAACAGATTAATGTACCAATTTATGCAACAAAGTTAACATGTGGGTTAATAACTAATAAATTAGAAGAGCACAGATTAGTTAATTCAACAAAACTTAATATAGTAAATCAAGGTCAAACAATAGTACTTGGAAAATTTAGAGTAGAATTTATAAGGAGTTGTCATAGTATCCCTGATTCTGTTGCATTAGCTATTCATACTCCAGTTGGAACAGTAGTTCATACAGGAGATTTTAAGATAGATTATACTCCTATTGATGATGAAAAAATGGATTTAGGAAGATTTGCTGAACTAGGAAATAAAGGTGTATTAGCTTTATTATCAGATAGTACTAATTCAGAGAGAAAAGGCTATACAATGTCTGAAAAAACTGTTGGAGAAGTTTTTGACAAATTTTTCTTAAATTGTAAAAAAAGGATTGTGGTTGCAACATTTGCATCAAATGTTCATAGAGTTCAGCAAATTGTTAATTCAGCTGTGGCAACAAATAGAAAAATAGCTGTTTGTGGTAGAAGTATGATAAATATGATTGAAACAGCTGTAAAGTTAGGATATATAAAAGTACCTAATAATGTATTTATAGATATTGATATGATAAAAAATTATACAGATGATCAATTAGTAATAATAACTACAGGAAGTCAAGGGGAGCCAATGGCTGCTCTTACAAGGATGGCAAATGGCGAACATAAGAAAGTAAATATCACAGCAAATGATTTGGTAATAATTTCTGCTACTCCTATACCAGGTAATGAAAAATTTGTTGCTAATGTTATTGATGATTTAATGAAAATTGGAGCTGAAGTTGTATATAGTGCTTTAGCAGAAGTTCATGTTTCAGGTCATGCTTGCCAAGAAGAGCAAAAACTTATGTTATCACTGGTAAAACCAAAATATTTTATTCCTGTTCATGGAGAATATCGCCAACTTATGGCACATAGAGATACAGCGAAATCTTTAGGCATGGATAATAAAGATATTTTTATGATGACAAATGGTAGAATATTAGAACTTAATGAAAATGAAGCTAAATTAGGAGCAATGGTACCATGGGGAAGAGTAATGGTTGATGGATTAGGAGTTGGAGATGTAGGAAATATAGTATTAAGAGATCGTCAACATTTATCTCAAGATGGTTTAATAATAGTAGTATTAACCATGGATTCAGGTTCAGGGCAAATTGTGGCTGGTCCTGATATTATCTCAAGAGGATTTGTATATGTTAGAGAATCAGAAAATTTAATAGATGATGTTAAGGTTATTATTAGAAAAGAACTTTCAAAATGTGAAGAAAATCATGTAACAGATTGGGGAACATTAAAAACAGTTATAAAAGATACATTAAGAGAGTATATTTATAAAGAAACTAAGAGAAACCCAATGATCTTACCTATCATAATGGAAGTGTAGTGATATTAGGAAATTATAATTTATAAAGTTAGTAAAAGGGGTTGAAATAAAATGGATAATAAAGATTTAGCAAATTTGATTTTTCCAAATGTAAAAGGTGTAGAATATTATGAAAAAATATATCCTCAAAGAAATTTAAATGAAGGAGCGATTGTTTCTAGATATGCACCTAGTCCAACAGGCGTAGTTCATATAGGTGGATTATATCAAAGTCTTATTTCAAAGAAAATGACAAGTCAAACTAATGGGGTATTTTTTGTTAGAATAGAGGATACAGATCAAAAAAGAGAGATTGAAAATGGAGTAGAAGAGATATTAAAAGCATTAGATGATTATGATTTGACTCCTGACGAAACTATTGGAAAAGGAAATTATGGGCCATATTTGCAAAGTCAAAGAAAAGATATATATCAGTCTTATGCAAAAAAACTATTAGAAGAAGGAAAAGCTTATCCTTGCTTTTGTTCTCAAGAAGAATTAGAGAAAATTAGAGCTGACCAAGAATCTGCTAAAGAAAGGACAGGCTATTATGGAAAATGGGCTAAATATAGAAATATGCCAGTAGATATGGCTATAAAAAAAATAACTGATGGTGATTCATATATTATAAGATTAAAATCACCAGGAAATCCAGATAAAAAAATAAAACATAGAGATGTAATAAAAGGAAATATTGACATGCCTGAAAATGATCAGGACATTGTTATAATAAAATCAGATGGACTTCCTACATATCATTTTGCACATGCAATTGATGATCATTTAATGGGAACTACTTTAGTAATTAGAGGTGATGAATGGTTGCCATCAGTTCCACTTCATTTACAACTTTTTTATGTATTAGGATTTAAAGCACCTAAATATGCGCATATTGCTCCTATTATGAAAGAAGACAATGGTGGAAAAAGAAAATTAAGTAAAAGAAAAGATCCAGAAGCATCAGTAGGTTATTACAAAGAAGAAGGTATTCCAAAGAAGTCAGTTAATGAATATTTGATGAATATAGCTAATTCAAATTTTGAACTTTGGAGAAAGCAAAACCCTGATAAATCAATGTATGAATTTCCTTTTGATATAAAAAAGATGGGAGTATCAGGTGCATTATTTGATATGGTAAAAATGCTTGATGTTTCAAAAAATACAATATCTGGATTTTCAGCAGAAGAAGTATACGATTTAGCATATATTTGGGCAAAAGAATATGATGAGGAGTTAGCAGAAATGCTAGAAGATAAGGAATATTCTTTAAAAGTTTTAGGAATAGAAAGAGGAAATAAAAAACCAAGAAAAGATATAGCAAAATGGTCTGATTTAAAATATATTATTTCTTATATGTATGATGATAAATTTGAAAATTCATCTGAAGAATATGACTATCAAAAAATTACAGATAAAGATGAAATAGAAAAAATAGTTAAATTGTATTTTGAAAAATATTATGATGAAAATGATGATAAAGAAACATGGTTTAATAAAATAAAAGATTTATCTGAAGAATTAGGATATAGTAGAGAAGTAAAAGAATATAAAGCTAATCCAGAAAAATTTAAAGGTCATGTTGGAGATATTAGCACAGTTTTAAGAGTAAAATTAACTAGAAGAAGTCAAACACCAGATTTGTATGAAATTATGAAGATAATTGGAAAAGAAAGATTGCTTAAAAGAATATAAGTATAATTTATAAAATGGAGATATATATGGAATATAATATTGGAGATATAGTTAGAACTAAAAAGCCTCATCCTTGTGGAAATAAGGAATGGGAGATAACTAGAATTGGTGTAGATTTTAAATTAAAGTGTACAAAATGTGAACATGTTATTATGGTAAATAGAGAAAAAGCTTTAAAAATGATAGTTAGTAAAGTAAATTAGGAAAAAAGAAATTAGAATTTATGTAAAATATCTTGAATTATAAAAAATATTATGCTAAAATTATTAACATAAACGATTGATTAAGAACTAAGTAGTAAATGAAATTTATTTAGAGAGTTTGTGGTTGGTGGAAACAAATTAAATTTATTTATGAAATCTACTCTTAAGAGTTCCTATTAAAATTAGGCCGAGTTGTTACAGGTTATAGTAATAAAATGAGAAATAAAAAAGGTGGTACCGCGATTGTAATCGCCCTTGAGCTAAACAAAAAGCTCAAGGGCTTTTTGTTTGTTGAAAAGAAATTTAACAAATAAAAGGAGGTTTTGATTATGAAAGAAGTAATTATTGGAAAAGTTTACAGACATTTTAAAGGTAATTATTATTTTGTAGAAAATGTAGCTTATGATTCGGAAACAAAAGAAAGAATGGTGGTATATAAGCCACTTTATGAAAGAGAAGATGGTAGATATATTTGGGTTAGACCAGAGAAAATGTTTTTAGAAGAAATACCAGAAAGGCCAGATAACATAACTGGTCAAAAACACAGATTTGAATTATGTGAGGATATTAGAAAAAATTATTTATAATAAAAGAAAGGATGTTTTATTATGATAGATATAAAATTTTTAAGAGAAAATCCAGATGTTGTAAGGGAAAATATTAAAAAGAAATTTCAAAATCATAAATTAGTTTTAGTTGATGAAGTTTTAGAACTTGATGCAAAAAATAAAGAAGTAAAATTAAAAGGTGATGACCTTAGAAATAAAAGAAAAACTTTAAGTAGTGAAATTGGGAACTTAATGAGAAATGGTCAAAAAGATGAAGCTGAAAAAATAAAAGAAGAAGTTAATAAAATAAATGAAGAGCTTGTAGAAAATGAAAAATTAGAAACTAAATATGCAGAAGAAATAAAGGCAAGAATGATGAAAATTCCAAATATCATGCATGAGTCTGTTCCAATAGGAAAAGATGACAGTCAAAATGTTGAAGTGAAAAAATATGGTGAACCAAAAGTTCCAGATTATGAAATTCCATATCATGCTGATATAATGGAAAGCTTTAGTGGGCTAGATTTAGATTCTGCAAGAAGAGTTGCTGGAAATGGTTTTTATTATTTAGTTGGCGATATAGCTAGACTTCATTCTGCAATAATTTCTTATGCTAGAGATTTTATGATAAATAAAGGGTTCACATATTGTGTTCCTCCATTTATGATTAGATCTGATGTTGTAACAGGTGTTATGAGTTTTGAAGAAATGGATGCAATGATGTACAAAATAGAAGGAGAAGACTTATATTTAATAGGTACTTCAGAACATTCTATGATAGGAAAATTTAAAGATCAAATTCTTAAAAAAGAGAACTTACCATATACAATGACTTCATATTCTCCATGTTTTAGAAAAGAAAAAGGTGCACATGGAATAGAAGAAAGAGGAGTATATAGAATTCATCAATTTGAAAAACAAGAAATGATTGTTATTTGTGAGCCAGAAGAAAGTTATGAATGGTATGATAAAATGTGGAATTATACAGTTGAATTATTTAGAAGTTTAGATATTCCAGTTAGAACATTAGAATGTTGTAGTGGTGATTTAGCTGATTTAAAAGCAAAGAGTGTTGATGTTGAAGCATGGAGCCCTAGACAGAAAAAATATTTTGAAGTAGGAAGCTGTTCAAATTTAACAGATGCTCAAAGTAGAAGACTGGGTATTAGAGTAAAAGGTGAAAAAGGAAATTATCTTCCTCATACTCTAAATAATACAGTTGTTGCACCTCCTAGAATGTTAATAGCATTTTTAGAAAATCACTATAATGAAGATGGAAGTATAGATATACCAGAAGTATTATGGCCATATATGGGTGGAACAAAGAAACTTGTGAAAAAGTAGAAAATTACATTGACAAAATAAATTATAATATTGTATACTAATTATAGTTATTATTTAATTTTTTTATTTTTAGACAAAAAAATAAAAATAGGTAGTGTTTCGTGCACACTACCTATTTTTTTATTAAATAAAGTAGCTAAAAATATCTAAAATATTTTTTACTATAGAAGTTACAATATGTATTTTTTTGAAAAAGCAAACTTTATTTTCACTCTTATTTAATTTTTTTAATTTAGACATTTTATCACCTCCTTTCAATAGGGTGAAATAAATGCTTTTTTCTTTTTTTGGAAGAAAATTACTTAAGAACTAAGTAATCTAAAGATTATAATGCTTGAATTATAGCATGTTTTATAGTATAATGCAATAAAATTTATAATATAGGTGAGAAAAAATGATAGTAAAAAATCCAAAATTTGAAATATCTGCAGTAAGTGAAAAGCAGTATCCCAAATCTGATTTACCAGAAATTGTTTTAGTAGGAAAATCTAATGTTGGAAAATCTTCTTTTGTAAATACAATGATAAATCGAAAAAATTTAGCTAGAACTAGTAACACTCCTGGAAAAACTCGTCAAATAAATTTTTATAATATAGATGATAAATTTTATTTTGTAGATTTACCAGGATATGGATATAGTAAAATGTCTAAAAAGGAGCAAATTATTTCTGGAAAATTTATAGAAGATTATTTATCAAAAAGAAATAATATATCACTTATAATTTTAGTATTAGATATAAGACATAAACCTACTGAAGATGATTTTCTTATGTATGAATATATATTAAAAACTAATTTACCTTTTGTAGTAGTAACAAACAAAGCAGACAAAATTGCTGTAACTAAAGTAGATGATGCTGTATCTGTTATAAAAGAATATTTGGGAATATCATATAGCCCTATATATCCTTTTTCTGCTGAAAGAAAAATATATTTAGAAGATATTTGGAAAGAAATAGAGAAATATATATAATAAAATTAACAAATTTGCATAAAATAAGTTATACGAAAATAAATAATAAAAAGAAGGATGGCGCTTATTTTATGGGAAAAAGATTTATAAAAGAAAATAATATAATAGATCAAAATGATAATGATATAAAAAAAGCTTTAAAAGAAAGTATAATTGATAGTAAAAGAAATTTAATTAATATGCATAATAATTTAAATTTGGTAGATGGAGATCTTATTGATTACTATATATATAGAATAAAAGCAGAAGAAGCTAAATATGATTATTTAATTAGAAAAGTTAAGGATTGTGAATAAGCAAAAGAGCTATTACAATAATGTAATAGCTCTTGATTTATTCTACAGTAACAGATTTTGCTAGATTTCTAGGTTTATCTACATCTAATCCTTTTAGTTTAGAAACATGATATGCAAGAAGTTGAAGAGGGATAACAGATAATACTGGAGAAATATAATTATTTGTTTCTGGAATATGTATTATTTTATGAAAATTATTTTCTACCAATTTTTGATTTGTAATTATAATAGATGTAGCTCCTCTAGTAATAACTTCTTGAACATTACTAATAGATTTTTCTACTAATTTTTTATCAGTGATTATAGAAATAAGAGGGGTATTATTTTCAATTAAAGCTATAGGACCATGTTTTAATTCACCAGAAGCGTATGCATCTGAATGTATATAAGAAATTTCTTTTAATTTTAAAGAACCTTCAAGTGAAGCGGGATAATCAATTCCACGTCCTATGAAAAATATATCTTTTTTATCGTATAATTCTTTTGATAATTCTTTTACTTCGTCATTAACTTTTAGAACTTCAGTGACCTTTGAAGGAAGTTCCAAAATATCTTGTTTCAAAGATTTAATTTGAGGATTTTCTATTTCTAAAACTTCAGCAAAATATATAGCTAAAATTGAAAGCAAAGTTACTTGAGCCGTATAAGCTTTAGTAGAAGCAACAGCAATTTCTGGGCCAGCATGAGTATATATTGAGTAATCAGCTTCTCTTGTGATAGAACTTCCAATAACATTAGAAATTGCAATTGTTTTTGAATTTTTTTGTTTTGCTAGTTTTAAAGCTGCAATTGTATCAGCAGTTTCACCTGACTGGCTTATGTATAAACACAATGTTTTTTCATCTATTAAAGGATCTCTATATCTAAATTCTGAAGCTAAGTCTACTTCTGTTTGAATTTTGCATAGATTTTCAAATAGTTTTTTTACAGCAAGTCCTGCGTGCATAGCAGTACCGCATGCAACTATATAAATTCTATTTATTGTTTTTAAATATTCTTTAGAAAGTTTCAAACCTTCAATTTCAACTTTATCTTGAGTTAGAGTTGAAGAAATAGTTTCTCTAATAGAATTAGGTTGTTCATATATTTCTTTTAACATAAAATCTTCATAACCATTTTTTTGTACACTATCTTGAGACCAATCTATAGTTTTTATATTTTTTGAAATTTTATCTAAATTATTATTATAAAAGTCAATATTATTTTTAGTTATAACAGCTATATCATTATCATCTAAAAAATAAAAATTTTTAGTTTCATTTAAATATGCAGGAGTGTCAGAACTTATAAAAAATTCAGATTGACCTTCTCCAATTACTAGAGGACTATCTTTTCTAGTAGCAATAATTTTATCTGGTTCATTTTTACATAAGATAGATAATGCATAACTTCCTTTTAAATCTTTACTAGCTAAAGATACTGCATGAATAAAATCATTTCCTTTTGAATAATAATAATGAATAAGATTAGGTATAACTTCTGTATCAGTTTGAGATGAGAAATTATATCCCTTGCTATTAAGCATCTCTTTAAGTTCTGTATAATTTTCTATAATTCCATTATGTACTACTGAAAATGTATTGGAATTATCTAAATGAGGATGAGAATTAACATCTGATGGTTTTCCATGAGTTGCCCAACGGGTATGGGCAATACCTATAGTACCATTTAGATTTTTGTTTTCTGATTTTTCTTTTAAAGAATTTACTCTTCCTTTTGTTTTTATAATCTCAATATCATCGTTTTCAATAGTAGAAAGCCCTGCTGAGTCATATCCACGATATTCCAGATTAAAAAGCCCTTTTATTAATATAGGTTGAGCTTTTTTTGAACCTACATAACCAACTATTCCACACATAGCGTTACTCTCCTTTTTATCTTAATATAATATTGTATGATAAAAAGCTTACTAATATTACCTCTGTTATAGTATTACTACTATTTTTTAATAATATTTTATGACAGTAAGATGCCATGAAGTATCCGCCGAATCTTTCGATAAACTTCATCCTCGTCACCTCAGAAGAGGCCAGGCGCTAAATTTTTTTATACAGATACCATACAATATGTTTATTATAATATAATAATTTTTTTCAAAAAGCAATAGAATAGAAAGTTTTTCATATAAATTGTAGTTTTAAATTAATAATTTGTGAATAAAATGATTTTAGGAGGATAACATATGAAAGAATATATAATAAGAGTTTCTGTAGCATGTGCAATGTTAATTGTTTTAGTAGCAGGTTTTACATTAGCTACAACAACTAATGTTGAAGCAGATGCTCTAAGTAATGAATTACTCAAATGGGGATTTAGAAGAGGAAAAAATTATGATCAACCTACTTTAGATTCAAAAAGTTTAAAAACTTTGAAAGAATTTAATGGATTATCTATGGGAAATAAAGAATCAAAAAAAGTTTATTTAACTTTTGATTCTGGATATGAAGCTGGATATACAGAAAAAATATTAGAAATATTAAAAGCAAATGATGTTACTGCTACTTTTTTTATAACAGCACATTACTTAAATACAGCAGAAGATTTAGTTATGAAAATGATTAAAAATGGAAATACAGTAGGTAATCATACACCTAAATACTTAATGTCCGGAATTGAAATATTATGACAAATGAGTTAAAAAAACTATTATAGCAATTGCTATTGTAAGGTAATTTGATATGGATGATAACATTAAAGCCATAATACTTTTGCTTTCGTAATTCGAAGAATTGATTGCATTAAATAGTAGATTATTTTAGCAATTGAATTAATAAAATTATCCTAAATAAAAGGATAATTGACAAGATTAACATAATATGGTATAATGTATTACATGAGTGGAAACACGTCCACGAAGCACTTCTTTTATTGAGGTGAAAGTATTTTTAATATAACGAGAGGAGTTTTACTATGGCAAAAAAACCCGAGAGATTCTCGCAGGATGAAATCCGGAGAGAAACAATCAGCCCAGAGGAAATGGAAACCTGGGTTAGATATGTAAAAATGGAGAAGTATGAAGCAGTGAAGAAGGCAGGTTTACAGATTTCTGAAGATGATATTCGTATTATTGTACGTCTAAAATTTTTAAAGGATGACATGGATTGTGCAGTCAATGCAAATATTTCGGTGGAAACACTAAGACCTGGGGGATATTCTTCAATATACATTATTGCGCCATTCGCTTATATTTCTGAAGCCAAAGAATCCTTCTATAATTATGCCAAGTTCAAAAATGCTAATATTGTTGAAGGAGACACGGATTTTATAGGAAAAAGAGATATTGAGGTATCTGTATAACAATTTATCTCGTTGAAAAAATTTGTCAAATACAAAAAGATTAAAAAAGCACCTCCAATTAGGGTGCTTTTTTCATATAATAGGAAAGTTTTACTTTCCTATTACATAAAAATTTACATTGCACAGAAAATTTACTTTGTAAATTTTCGCGTCAATAAATCTTTACGCTTCTTTGAGCCCTTGAATTTAGATAGCAAACTTTAAGATGTAGAGAAAAGGTCTCGCCAAGCGAGATGTGTTTTGCTTAAAAATAGAAAAGTAATAAATCTTTTTTTTGCTCATAGAATTAGAAAAAGGACAAAATAAGGAGCGATTCGTCGTGAAAGATAAAAAAATTTTGAATGTTAGTATTGAATATGGGAAAGAAAGCCTAAAGCAAATAATTTTGAAGCAATTAAAAGAAGAATATATAAGTTATATAACTATAAAGGAAGGCGAATTATGAATAGAGTAAATAGTTATAGAAGTGTTAGAGTTGCAAAGTATATAAGACTTTCTCGTGATGACGGAGATGATAGAGAGAGCGAAAGTGTTGAAAATCAAAGAGATATTATTGATAATTATATTTTAGAGCATGAAGAATTATTTGAAATAGGAGAATATGTTGATGATGGTTATACTGGAACTAATTTTAATAGGCCAGGGTTTCAAAGAATGCTCAAAGATATAGAAGATGGAAAAATAGATTGCATTATTACTAAAGATTTATCAAGATTTGGTAGGGATCATATTGACACAGGTTATTATTTGGAAAGATATTTGCCTACTAAAACTATTAGATATATTGCAATAGGTGATAATGTAGATACCTTAAAACCTGATGGTTTGCAATTTTTAACATTTAAATTAAGTTTTAATGATTATTATGCACAAGATATTTCTAATAAAATAAAAAGTGTAAAGCAAAGAAAAATTGAAAAAGGTGAGTATCAGGCAGGAATTCCACCATATGGATATAAAAAAGATATTAATATAAAAAATCATTTAGTAACTGATGAATATAGCTCTGAAATTGTAAAGGAAATATTTGATATGTATGTAAACAAAGGCATGTCTACAATAAAAATTGCAGATGAGCTAAATAGAAGAGAAGTATTGCCACCTGCAGTATATTTAAAAATTCCAACATATATGAAGAGAAAAAGCGTAAATCCGAATGGTAAATATGTGTGGCTAAGGGCTCAAATTGGAAAGATTTTAAGAAATGAGGTTTACCTTCGGAAGTGTTGTTGGAAGAAAGTTTCAAAAGGTGAGTCATAAAATTGCAAAAGTAAGATGTACCAAAAAAGAAGAACATATTGTACTTGAAAATATGCATGAACCAATTATTGATATAGAAACTTGGAATAAGGCACAAGATAAATTAAATGGCTATACAAAAGTGCGTGATAGAAAATATAATCATGAGTTAAAAGGGATAGTGTATTGTGGAGAATGTGGAAATAAAGCAACTTTAAGATGTAGAGAAGAAAAAAGAAAAGATGGAAGTATATGGAGAGCTACATATTTTATATGCTCAAAAAGAAATAATTATAGTGGATTATGTGATTGCAAACAAATATCAGCAAATTTGATAGAGGAAGTGGTTAAAGAACAAGTAAAAAAAGAATTAAAAAAGATAAATATAACAGAAGAAGAAATAAAGCAAATTTATGAAGAGGCCAGATTACAAGCAAAGTCTAAAGAAAATCAATTAAAAGTCACATTAAAAAGCTTAAAAGAAGAATTGAAAAAAGTAGAACAAAATATTGAAGAAATTTATCAAGATAAAATAAACAAAGTTATACAAGTTGAGGATTTTAAAATAATCTACGAAAAAATGCAAAAGCAAAGAGACCAAATTTTAAAAGAAATAAAACAGTCAGAAAATGCTTTAATTCAAAATGATGAGAAAAAAACTAAAATAGATTTTGAAAAAATAAAACAAATAGCAGATGAGTTTTTAAAATTAAAAAAGCCCAATAAAATTACTTTAGAGAGGCTAATTGAAAAAATAGAATTTGATAAGGAAAAAAACATAAGGATTAAATTTCTGTTTGAAATTTAAAAATGACATTAAGTATTTTGATTTAAAAGGGTAGTAATTTTTGATAAATTATGATATGTTAATATATATTTTATTTTTTACAGATTAAAAATGTAGCATAAGGAGCGATAAATAATGAAAATATATGTATATTTAGATGAAAGTCGGATCAATTCATAAAAATAGTAAAACAAGATATTTTGCAGTTGGTGGATACTTTTGTTATGATGAAGATAAGATTAAAATAAAAGCTATATATAAAAGAGAAAACTTTAAACTAAAAAAAGAGAAAAATTTGAAATTAGAATCAGAAATAAAATCTTATGATATGATTGAAGATGAAAAAATAAAAATTTTTAATAAAATTCAAGATATTGAGAGTTTTCATGGTTGTGTCAAAGTATTTGATAAAAAATATATGAAAAAAGAAATAATTGATTCTAACATATTTTTTAATTATGCAGTAAAAATATTAATTCAAGATTGCATATTGCCAGAATTAAATTTACAAGAGAATAATGAGCCAATAGAGTTTATTATTAGTATAGACAATAGAAATATAAGAGTTGGTGAATTAAATAATTTGGAAACATATTTAAAAACTGAATTTTGTATTTACGATGATGATTTTAAAATTACTTATTATGATTCCAAAACAAATTATGGAATACAATTAGCTGATTTAACAGTTAATACTTTTTATAATTCATATAAAGACATAAGTATAGTTAAAAATTTAATAAAAGAATTAAAACAAAAAAATTTTAGAGTAAGTTTGTTTCCAAGAAATAGTAGGAATAAAAAATAAAATTATTCATAGAATATTAATGAAAATATTTGACATACAAATTTTTGTATGGTAAAATATTTGTAGTAAGACCTAGGTAAGGTAGCTAAAGGCTAAGCGTATGTTAAGTACGTTGCCACCTAGGCATTTTTTTATATATAAGATTAAATAATCATTTTGCAAAATAGCTAAAGAATGGGATAATTCTTTAGCTATTATTGATATTTGACCCCCTGTATAACAGGGGGTTTTCAAATACCAATAAAAAAATAAACCATTCTACTTTTGACAGGGTAAATGGTTTATTTAAACTAAATCTGGCAAAACCGTATCTTACGCAATTGTTATTTATAATATTATTATATTTAAAAGTCAATAATATTATTATAGGAATGATTGAAGACACAGTCATTTATAATTCGTATGAGTAACATTAGAAATACAGATGTTTTGGAAAAAATGACATTAAGTACTTAGGTAATCATACAGTAAATCACAAATGTTTAGTAGATTTAACAGATGACGAAATAAAAAAAGAGATAATGGATTTACATACAGCTGTATTAGAAAAAACAGGATATGAAATGACGTATTTTAGACCACCTAAAGGAGAATTTAGTGCTAGGGTATTAAATGATGTACAATCATTAAGTTATAAAACAGTATTATGGTCAAATGCATATGATGATTGGGATACATCAAATCAAGGTAGAGTAGAATATGGAAAAAGTAAAATATTAGACAATATGCATAATGGATGTATTATCTTACTTCATTCAACATCAGAAGATAATATGAATATGTTAGATGATTTAATAAAAAATATAAAAGAGATGGGATATGAGTTTAGTTCTTTAAATGATTTTGAGTAAATTAAAAAGTAGAAAAGTATTAAAATTATAGCCATATAGGAAAATAATTTTTATAGGCATTATTTTAGTACTTTTTCTTTTTATTATAGTAAATAAAATTGTAATAAATTTTGCTAATGTTACTAAAATTTTACAAATATATTAAATTTTCAATAATACTATTGAATTTATAAAAAAATAAATATAAAATAACAATAATAAAAAACAAAAAATATATATTTGAAAGGAAGGGATAAATATGAAGAAGGTAAAATTATTGGTTATATTATTTTTTATAATTACATTAATTTTCTCAATTTTTTGTACTAGTTCAAATGCAATGCAATATGCTCCAGTAGATGCGGGAGATAATGTTCTAGCATATATTGCTGTCCTTCCAATTGCAATAGTAATAATGGTTGCAATATTTATTTATAAAAGAAAAAAAGATGATAAATAATTATGAGTAGATATTGATTAAGAGAAATCTTATAATTAAAAAGACGGGTGATGCTCGTCTTTTTTATATAATAGGAAAGTAATCCTTTCCTATTATATAAAAGCGCTACGCGCAAAGATTCACAGAGATTTTCATAACTGAAAATCTCGTGCGTCGAACAAATTCACGGAAAGCCAAAGAGAAATATTAAAATATAGCTAATATTAAGGCTTTCTGATTTGTTCTAATATAGGAAAGTTCTTTGAACTTTCCTATATTAGAAAACATTCTACAGAGGTTTTCTCGGACGAACAAAGACACGGACTTTAAAATATTTTAAATAGTGAAAATTTTAAAAATGTTCCCATTTGTTCATTTATTTATTGAAATAAATAAAAATTATATATATAATATGTTTAAATTAAAATAGAAATAGGAAAAATTAAAATAAGTACATAATAATTTAGAGGTGTTTTGGTGGAAAACAAGTGGATAATCTTAATTTTATTTTTTGCTATTTTTATAAACATTAATTATCACTGTTATGCAAGTGAAAATATAATTACAGATATAGATTTAGAGGCTGAAATTAATGAAGATGCAAGTATAGTTATAACAGAGATAATTAGAGGTGATTTTTATTTAGGAACAGAATTATATAAATCTTATGATGACTTAGTTATAAATGATATTAATAATTTTTCAGTTATTGAAAATGGTATAGAATTTAAAAATATCGAAGGCTGGAATATAGCTGAAAATAGGGAGAACAAGAATTATAAGTCATCAATAATTCAGAATCCTGATGGTATAGAGTTAGTTTGGGGAATAGGAGCCCCAGGAAAACACGAATATAAGTTAAAATATACTATAAATGGTGTTTTGCAAAATTCAGAAATGAGTTTAAAAGTTATTGATTTATGTTCTTTATGTCCGCAAAGAGCTAAAATTACTATAAAAGGCAAAATTAATCAAGATACTTTTATAAAAATAAATGATGAGATTAAAAAGCCTACTAAAGAAAACGAAAAAGTAACATATGATATAGAAAATATTAGTAAAGATATTTCAATTTATTTAAATTATAATGGAATAGATAATAGTTCTAAAAAAGTGAAAATAATAAAAATAAAATCAAATGATAAAACTAAAGTTTTAAAGATTTTAAAAATACTAATTATTCTTTTTGTATTTGTTTTTATAATAATAGTTATTATTTTGGTTGGATTAAATAAAAAAGAAAGAAAATACGTATTTAAGCCGTTTTAAAATTTAGAAAAAAGAGAGGATTTAATATGGATGTATCTAATTTTACAGATAAAGCTAAAGAGACTATTTCTGATGCTAGTAATTTAGCAATTAAAAATAAAAATTCGGAAATTGATATTTGGCATATGATTTTGGCTATGTCTGAGAGAGAAAAAGATATCGTTTTTCAACTATTTAAAAAAATGGAAATTGATATTAAATCTCTTAAAGAAGGGATTCAGGAACAAATCGATAGCTTACCAAAAGTAAATGGCGAAGTTGCGATGAGATTTTCTAGGAATGTTGATTATGGATTAGATTCTGCAGAAAAACAAGCAAAACTTTTAAAAGAACAATATATTTCTACAGAACATATATTGCTAGGATTACTAGATAAGGCTACAGATTCACATAAAAAAATATTAAAAAATCTTGGACTTGAAAAAAGGAAAGTATTATCTGCAATAAAAGATATAAAAGGAATTAGAACTCAAATAGACGAAGATGATACAGAGAAATCTGATGTATTGGAATTATATGGAAAAGACTTAACAGCACTTGCAAGGGCAAATAAGTTAGAGCCAGTGATTGGAAGAGATGAAGAAATTAGAAATGTAATAAGAATATTAACTAGAAAAACTAAAAATAATCCATGTTTAATAGGTGAACCAGGTGTTGGTAAAACAGCAATTGTTGAAGGATTAGCATTAAGGATAGTTAGAGGAGATGTTCCAACAAGTTTAAAGAATAAAACTGTATTTTCTTTAGATTTAGGAATGCTTATTGCAGGAGCAAAATACAGAGGAGAATTTGAAGAAAGACTAAAATCAATTTTGGATGAGATAGAAAAATCGAATGGAAATATATTATTATTTATAGATGAAATACATAATATAGTTGGAGCAGGTGGAGGTTCTGATGGCTCTATGGATGCTAGTAATTTGTTAAAACCAAAACTTGCAAGAGGTGAACTACACTGTATGGGTGCAACTACTTTAGATGAATATAGGGAATATATAGAAAAAGATCCTGCATTAGTTAGAAGGTTTCAAAAAGTATTGGTTCCTGAACCTACGGTCGATGATGCAATAACAATATTAAGAGGAATTCAAGAAAAACTTGAAATTTTTCATGGTGTAAAAATACAAGATTCTGCTTTAATTTCAGCAGTAAAATTATCTAATAGATATATAACAGATAGATTTTTACCAGACAAAGCTATAGATTTAGTTGATGAGGCTTGTGCAATGGTTAGAACAGAAATAGAGTCTATGCCTACAGAACTTGATGATGTTTCTAGAAAGATAATGGGATTAGAAATAGAAGAGGCAGCTCTAAAAAAAGAGGAAGATGAAGATTCAATTGCCAGATTAAAAACCGTACAAAAAAAATTAGAAAAATATCGTAATGATTTTCAAGATTTAAAACTAAGATGGGATGTTGAAAAAAAGAATTTATCTAAAATACAAAAACTAAAAGGAAAAATAGATGAAACAAATGCTGAGATAGAAAAAGCAGAAAGAAATTATGATTTAAATAAAGCAGCTGAATTAAAATATTCTACTATTCCAACTTTAAAGCAAGCTTTAGCTCAAGAAGAAAAAGAATTCGAAAAAAGCCAAGGTGGTCAATCAAGTTTAATTAAAAGCAAAATAACAGAAGAAGAAATACAAAAAATAGTTTCTAGATTAACTGGAATACCAGTAACAAAAATGCAAGAAGGAGAAAGACAGAAAATATTAAATTTGGATAAAACTCTTCATGAAGGAGTAGTTGGTCAAGATGAAGCTGTTACAAAAGTTACTGAATGTATAATACGTTCAAGGTCTGGAATAGCAAATCCAAATAGACCAATAGGATCATTTTTATTTTTAGGTCCTACTGGTGTAGGTAAAACAGAACTTGCAAAAACACTTGCAAAAAATTTATTTGATGACGAAAAAAATTTAGTAAGATTTGATATGTCAGAATATATGGAAAAATTTAGTGTAACTAGATTAATAGGTGCACCTCCTGGATATGTTGGATATGAAGAAGGAGGTCAACTTACAGAGGCAGTTAGGAGAAAACCATATTGTGTATGTTTATTTGATGAAGTGGAAAAAGCTCATCCAGATGTATTTAATATTTTCCTTCAAATATTAGATGATGGAAGAGTTACAGATTCTCAAGGAAGACTTATAGATTTTAAAAATACGATAATCATTTTAACATCAAATTTAGGAGCTCAATTTATATTAGATAGTATTTCTAAAAATGGAAAAATAACAGAAGAAGCTAGAGCAAATGTTGAAAAAACTTTATTATCACATTTTAGACCTGAATTGTTAAATCGTTTAGATGAAAAGATTTACTTCAAGGCTTTGGAGAAAAAGCAAGTTTATAATATAGTAAAACTTATGCTTAAAGATTTAAGAAAAAGAATTTTGGAAAATGGATTTGATTTTACTGTTGACAAAGGTGCTATAGAATATATTGTTGAAAAAGGATATGATATAAATTATGGTGCTAGACCATTAAAAAGAACAATACAAACATATGTTGAAACCATGGTTGGAAGAAAAATTATTGAAGCAGAAATTCCTCCTAAATCAATTATTAAAGTTTTTTATAATCCTAAAACTAAAGAATTAGATGTAAGATTTAAATTAAAAGAGGAGATAAAAAAGTAAAGATATATGATTAAATGTGATATTATGCTTTTAACCTGCTAATATAAAATATGAAATAAAAAATAAAAAAAGCTTGCAAAATAGTATAATAATCTATATAATACTGATACAAATAAAAATTTGTATAGATAATTATTTAATAAAAAAGAATAGCAAAATATAAAATTATCTGTAGGGGCGCTCATTGGGCGCCCGCAAGAAATATAATATTTTAAAATTAAATAAAAATTTGTATAGATAATTATTTAATAAAAAAAAAGAATAGCAAAATATAAAATTATCTGTAGGGGCGCTCATTGGGCGCCCGCAAGAAATATAATATTTTAAAATTAAATAAAAATTTGTATAGATAATTATTTAATAAAAAAGAATAGCAAAATATAAAATTATCTGTCGGGGTACTCATTGTGTGCTAGCAAGAAATATAATATTTTGAAATTAAATAAAAATTTGTATAGATAATTATTTAATAAAAAAAGAATAGTAAAATATAAAATTATCTGTAGGGGCGCTCATTGGGCGCCCGCAGAAAATATAATATTTTAAAATTAAATAAAAATAGAAGGGAGCGATTCATTATGATGAATTTAACAATAACAGATAAAGAATTAAGAGCTACTGATGCTATAAAAGACTATGTAGAAAAGAAAATGCCTAGAATTGAAAAATATTTTGGAGAAGAAGACTTTGATGTAAATGTAAAAATTAAAGCTGAAAAAAATATCCAAAGTGCTGAATTTTTCATTAAAGCAAAAGGAGTTAATTATAAGGCAGTTACTGAAGGAAGTGATTTATATGCTTCAATAGATAAAAATATAGATATAATAGAATCTCAAATTAGAAAAGAAAAAACAAAAAGAGAAAAAGCACAAAAAGATGGATCAATAAAACAAATTGCTGTAAATGGTCAAGGTTCTTCTTCAATTGAAAATGAAATAGTAAAATATACAAGATATGAAATTAAACCAATAGCAGTAGAAGATGCAAAACTTAAATTAGAAGAAAAAAAATCAGGTAGTGTTTTTTATACATTTATAAATATAGAAACAGGAAAAGTTAATGTAATTTACAAATTAAAAGATGGATTAAATTATGGAATAGTTGAACCAGAGTAATACATATGTAAAAATGCAGGCATTCTTTGAATGCCTGCATTTTTAATGTTATTATATAAAAAATGTAGTGGCGCACATTGGGCGCCCGAGAAAAAAATGATTATAAAAATTTTTGTATGGAATATTAATGATATATGTAATGTGTATAATAAATAATATACAAAATTTTTAAAATTAATAATAATATTTAACATATTATGTAATTTTTTTTTGAAAAAATGTTGAAAATGTTAACTTTTGTGTTATAATCAATAAAGTATGATGTTTTTAAGGGGGAAAATAAAAGTGAAAAAGTTAAGAAAGACTAAAATTGTTGGTACAATCGGCCCTGCTAGTGAACATAAATTAAAAGAATTATTTGAAGCAGGTCTAAATGTTACAAGAATTAATTATTCTCACGGAAGTTGGGAAGAACAATCAGAAAAAACAGAAGAAATAATTAGATTGAGAAAAGAATTAGATATTCCTATAGCATTACTTTTAGATATGCAAGGTCCTGAAATTAGAACAGGAATGTTAGTTACAGGAAAAAATGAAAAAATAATGTTAGATGATGGTCAGAAATTTACACTTGTAAACGAAGATATAGTTGGAGATAAAGATAGAGTTTCTGTTTCATATAAGGAGTTATATAAAGATGTTGAACCAGGAACTAAAATTTTAATAGATGATGGTGCTATAGAATTAAGAGTTGATGAAATAGTTGATAAAGATATAGTTTGTACAGTAATTCATGGAAATGGATTAGGAAGTAGAAAAACAATGAACATACCTGGAACTACTATTAGACTTCCTGCATTAAAAGAAAAAGATATAAAGGATTTGAAAACAGCATGTGAACATGATTATGACTTTGTTGCAGTATCTTTCTGTAGAAATAAAGATGATATAATGCAAGTTAGAAAAGTTTTAGATGAAAATGGAGGAAAAGACATCCAAATAATAACAAAAGTTGAAAATGTTGAAGGTTTAAACAACATGGATGTTATAATTAAAACAGCTGATGCTCAGATGATAGCTCGTGGTGACATGGCTACAGAAACTGATTTTACAGAACCTCCTGTAATGCAAAAGAAATTTATAAAATTATCAAATAAAGCAGGAAAACCAGCTATAACAGCTACTCAAATGCTTGAATCAATGACACATAATCCATTACCAACTAGAGCAGAAGCAAGTGATGTTGCAAATGCTATATATGATAGAACTAGTGCAATAATGTTATCAGGAGAATGTGCACAAGGAGATTATCCAGTTGAATGTGTTAAAACAATGGTAAAAATTGCAAATAGAATTGAACCAGAAATTAATTATTGGAAAAAATTTAGAGAAAATAAGAATATGGATTTATCTACACAAGAAAGAAAAATGGCATATACAGTTTGCTTCACAGCTATGACTATTGAAGCTGATGCAATTGTATGTTATACAAATACAGGTAATTCTGCTAGATATTTTGCTGGTCAAGGAGCTGGATGTCCAATACTTGCTGTAACAGATAATAGAAGAACATTTAATCAATTAGCACTTGCATTTAATGTTACACCAGTTTTTGTTGAAAAACAATCAACAATTGATGAAACATTAAAATGTGGTATTGAAAAATTAAAGAAAAATGGAATTCTTGAAAAAGGTGATACAGTAGTTTTAAGTGGAGGAATTGGAGCATTAGGTAAAGGCGAAAGAATTACAACAATTGGTGGAGTATTAAAAATAAAATAAGTTGACTAAACCAATAAGTATTAGAAAGTTTGAAAAATTTTCCTAGTATATAAAAATAGTGCATATAATGCACTATTTTTTTTCCAAAAATTACTTGTTTAAAAAAAATTTATTTACATATCATAATATTGTAAACATTGAAAAATGTTTAAACAACAATTGCGGAGGTGAATAAAATGGCAAGAAGTTCAAAGAAAGTTGTTCCAGAAGCAAAAGACTCATTAGATAGATTCAAATATGAAGTAGCTTCAGAAGTTGGTGTTAATTTAAAAAATGGTTACAATGGTGATCTTTCATCTAAAGATGCTGGAAGAATCGGTGGTAACATGGTAAGAAAATTAATCGAACAAGCTGAAAATCAAATGTTAAATAAATAGATTGATTATTAAAAAGCATTTCTACCTAATATAGAAATGCTTTTTTTATATAGTAGGAAAGTTTTACTCACAATTAAAAAATAATAATTTTCTCTATTGTAAAAAAATATATTTAATGTTAGTATTTTGTCGAAAGGAGTAAATTTACATGTTTAAATTAGTAGCGATAGATTTAGATGGAACCCTTTTAGATTCATATGGCGAAGTTAGTGAAGAAAATAGAATGGCAATAAAAAAATGTGTAGAAAATGGAATATATGTTGTATTAGCTTCTGGTAGAACTATTTCATCTGTTAGCAATTTAGCAAAAGAATTAGGTGCAGATAAATATATTATATCAGGGAACGGAGCTGTTATATATGATTTTGAAAAAGATGAAATAGTTTATAATAGATTTTTAACTAAAAAGCAGGTTTTAGAAATTGCACGAATTTGTGAGGAAAATAGCATATTTTATAATGTATATTCAGAAGATGAAATAATAACAAAGTCATTAAATTATAATGTTTTATTTTATCATAAAGAAAATGCAAAAAAAAGTGAAGATAAAAGAACAAATATAAATATAGTTTATGATATAAATAAGTATATTGAAAATTCTTCTACTGATAATTACTTAAAGGTTACAATATGTGAAGAAAATAAGGCTGTTTTTAATAGTATAATTAGAAAAATAAAACATATTGATAGTTTAGATATATTAGATGTAGCATATATGTCAAGAAAAAAAATCAAAGATGGAACAAATGATGTATCAATAAGTTATTATTATACAGAAATAACAAATAAAAATGTCAACAAATGGTCTGCAATTAAGTTCCTTATAGATAAATTGGGGATAGAATCTAGTGAAGTTATGGCAATAGGGGATAATATAAATGATAAAGAAATGATTATAAATTCTGGCTTAGGGGTAATAATGCAAAATAGTAGTCCACTTATGAAAATTTATTCTGATGTAATAGTACCAAATAATAATGAATCAGGTGTGGCAAAAGCCTTAAAAATGTTTATATAAAAGTAAAATTACAAAAATGTAACATTTTGGTTAAAAATATATTATAATTATGCATTTTGTTGATTTAAGAAAAAAAATGTTGTAAAATTAAAATTACAAGATAATGTGAATTAAAATTGTATAAAATTAAGGAGGACTTTTTATGGCTACAAATCCAATGAAAAGAAGAGAAAACACAGCTCTTATTATAGGTTTTATTATAGGTCTTGCATTAACAATAGTTGTGGGTGCAATTGGTTATAAAAAATATTCAGATGAGAAAAAAGAATTAAATGCTTTAAAAGCTAAACAAAGTCAGGTTGTAGTTGCCGCAAGTGATATAGATTCAGGAGCTGCATTATCAGAAGACGATTTTATAATAGAAACAGTTATGACTACAATGTCTCTTGATAATACATTTACTGATCCAAGCGAATTTTTAGGTTCATTCATTGTTACAGAAGATGAAGAAGATACAGACGAAGAAGCTGATGAAGAATCAAATCAAAATGATGATAAAGATATAGAAGAGGAAGGACGTTACGAAGCTGCTGCTAAGATATCAATACCTGCAGGAACAATTATTACTAATAGTATGATTACAACTCTTTCTGATGCTTTAACAAATGATAAAAGAATACAAGAATATAGTTCAATTGTTTTACCATCTGAATTAAAAACAGGAGACTATATTGATATTAGATTTGAATTACCAACTGGTCAAGATTACATAGTATTATCAAAAAAAGAAGTTGTAAATACAAATGAATCTACAATATGGCTTAATGTTAGTGAATCAGAAATTTTATTGTTAAATAGTGCAATGGTTGAAGCATGGACTATAACTGGTACAAAATTATATGCAATTGAATATGTAGATGCAGGAATGCAAGATGCTGCTAAAGTTACATATAAACCATCAGCTGAGGTTACTGATTTAATAAATAATAATCCTAATATTACTAAAGAGGCAATGAATGCTTTATCTGCTGATTTAGATAGTTTAGGAAGAAGTGATATTGTTAATCAATTTAGAGATTACATAGATTCAACACTTTCAGAATATATTGATGAAAGAGAAAGTTCTGTTGAATCTGGATTTAATAGTGAGATTACAAAAATTCAAGAAAATAGAGCAGAATATATTAAAGAATTAGGGGAATAATACAATTTTTATGGAGGTATAGATGGAAAAGATTGCTTTTATAGGTGGATATGATAAAACAGATTTTATATTCTATATAGCAAAATTATTAAAAACACTTGGTAATAAGGTAATGATTGTAGACGGCACAGTTTCACAAAAAGCTAGATATATAATTCCAACTTTAACTCCTACTATGACGTATATTACTGAAAATGATGGTATAGATTTTGCTATAGGTTTTGATTCAATGAATACTTTGAGAGGGTATTTAGATGAGGATACTATATCAAGTTACAACTATATTATATTTGATGTTGATTCAAGAAAAAGATATAAAGGATATGAATTGCAACCTAAAGATAGACATTATGTTGCTACAAGTTTTGATGTATATTCTCTTAGAAAAGCAGCAGAAGTCTTAAAGGGTATTGAGATGGAAACTGATATAACTAGGATATATTTTTCAAAAGTAAAATCAGATGAAGAAGATAATTATTTTAGATACTTAATTGAAGAAACTAGTGTTAATGTAAAAAAAGAATTAATTCATATTCCTTTAGATATTAATGATATAGAGGCTATTCATAAGAACCAAAGAGATAATATATTGCGCTATAATACTTTAAGTGCTAAGTATGTTCAAGCTATAATATATGTTACAAGCGAAATTTCAGGAGAATCTGCAACAAATATTAAAAGAGCAATTAAAAAAATTGGAAGATAAAAATGAAAGGGTATTTTATAAATGGCAATTGTTACATTTTGGAGTGATAGTAGAAAAGAAACAGCTCAAACTTCATCTCTAGTGGCTGTGGCAACACATTTAGCAATGGAAAAAAATTTGAGAATACTTTTAGTAGATGCTACTTTTTTAGATGAAACTATTACAAGAGCTTATTGGAGACCACAAAAACAAAATAGGTTTTTTAGAGAATTAAATGGTAGTAAAATGGATATTGCATCTGGATCTGATGGGTTAGTTACAGCGATTGCAAGTAATAAAGCTACTCCAGAGATAATAGCAAATTATACTAAAGCAATATACAATAAAAATAGATTAGATTTTTTACCAGGCTTAAAAACTAAATCACAGTCTGATTTTGAGAAATCATTAGTGCATTATAAAGAATTATTATTAAACGCAAATAAATATTATGATATGGTATTTGTAGATTTAGAAAAAACAACATCTATTCCAGCTGTTAAGGCAATATTAGGTGTTTCCTCAATAATAATGTATACAATGGTACCAAATATTCTTACTATAGATAAATATAGGGAATCATTACAAAATTATGAATTTCTAAAAAAGAATAATATAATTCCAATATTAGGAAGAAGTGATGAATTTTCTAAATATAATCCTAGAAATGTTGGAAACAGAATTGGAGAGAAATTTGGAGTTCCATTTGTATCTTATAATATTAGATATGCAGAAGCGATTTGTGAAGGGTTAATTTCAGATTTTTTCTTAAAAGCTAAAACTGGTACAAAGGATTTTGAACAAGAATTATTTTTTGACGGACTAAATTTTGCAATTGAAAGAATACAATACAAAATACAAGAATTACAAATAAGATAAAGCCTAAGGGGGATACTCAAATGATTATAAATATAATGTTAATGTTTGTTATAGTAGCGTTATTATTCATATTTGTAGCAAAAAAAGTTAAACAAAATAAGCTGGAGGATGTAAAAGCCATTGAAGTTGATGATAAAACCTATACATTAGATTTAATGGTTAAATTTGTAAAGAGAAGATTAGATGAAATTACAAAAATCAATCTTTATGATATAGGTCTTTCTGAAGAAGAACTTCAAAGAAGAAAAAATAAAAAATATGAATTGAAAAAGGCTTTGAAAGGCTGTACATATGGTGACGTTAACGATAAAAAATATGTTAAAGAACTTATATATGATTTATTATCCAAAGAATATGGTGTAGATGAAACTAATATTTCTAGAGCAATTCCATTTGATACACCTTCTCTTTTATCTGCACAGGATAAATTTGATATAATTATACATGAATATAAAAAGAATTTTGCATATGAGGCATTAACAGAGGTTATAAAAAAATACAATTTGGCTGTTCTTAAATATGTATCAGGTGATTCAAAACCAAGTTATGTTATTACATCAGATGAAATTAGTGATATATATGAGCAAGAAAACTTTCAATTGTCATTTAATGATAAATTAGAGGTGTTAGTTCAAAGAATATATCAACAATATAAAGGTTACAGTAGTATAGATGAAGTTAGAGATATGAACATCGATGGTGTTTCCGGAGGTGTATCTGGACTTCCAGAGAGTTTCCTAAGCCAAGTTGCACAAACAGATAGTGATTATTTAAAACAAGCACTAGAAGCAAAAGTTCCTAGAGCTTGTGATTCAATTTGGATATTCTTTCAAGGTAAATCAATAAGACTTGCTTTCTTATCTTTTGGAACAGAAAGTGAACTAAAAAGAGTATGTCAAAATATTTATAAATATAATAACCCAGGTCAATTATCAGATACTAACGGTTATAAAATCAATGAAATGAAAGATGGTTCTCGTGTTGTTGTTGTTAGACCAAGTATGTCTGAAACATGGGCATTTTTCGTAAGAAAGTTCGATGTTAAACGTGCTACACTAGAACAAATTGTTAAATTTGATGGAAAAGAAGAAACAATAGAATTATTAAAATTTCTTGTAAAAGGAGCTAGAATTATTGCTCTTACAGGTGAGCAAGGTTGTCGGAAAAACAACAATGCTAATGGCTATGATTGAGAATATATACGAAACAATGAACCTTCGTATTACAGAAACTGCTTTCGAGCTTCACTTAAGAAAAATTTACCCAACTAGAAATATTTTATCAATGCGTGAAACTGAAACAATTGCTGGTCAAGAGTGTTTGGATGTTCAAAAGAAAACTGATGGTTCTGTTAATATCATAGGTGAGGTTGCTACTGACCCAGTTGCATCTTGGATGATACAATCAGCTCAAGTTGCTTCTAAATTTACTTTATTTACTCACCATGCTAAAACTTTTCCTAACTTAATAACTGCACTTCGTAACTCAATGCTAAGAGCTGGAACATTCACAGATGAAAGAACTGCTGAAGAGCAAGTTGTACAAGTTTTGAACTTTGATATTCATTTAATCAAGGATTTTAGAGGTAGAAGATACATAGAAAGAATTACAGAATGTATACCAGTTGAAGAAAAAAATGAATATACATTTGATCATAGAAAAGAGAAATCACTAGAAGGTAAATTTGATAAATTTTTTGATAATGCTACAATATTTTTCTCTAAAACAACAAATAGAGAATTATATCATTATAGAAATATTTTAGAATTTGTTGATGATTCTTATGTTTTGGTTAATCCAATTTCAGAAAATAATATAAGAGAAATGAGAGATAACATGGAAGAATCAGATGCAGTGGCTTTTGATAAATTTCTTGAAAGAAATTGGGGAATAAAGTCTCGTGCTATGAAAGTTTATGATGAAGATGGAAATGAAATTGTTCCAGAAACACCTAAAATGATAAAGAATATGGAAGCTGTTCCTGATCATATTGCAAAAGATATTGGAAAAGATTTATCAAAGAAAATAAATGGGGAAAATCCAAATCATAATAGAGAAAAAGGTAATCCAACTAGAAAGATAAAAGTAACTAGAAATGAAGATAGTAAAGACAAAATAAAATTTGACGATATAGAAGATCCTTTTGATAATCTATTTTTAGATGATGAGAAAGATAATAAGAAAACAAAAAGGAGAAATTCTTTATTAGAAGAATCAGATGATGATAATGATATTGATATATAAATTAAATGGAAAAGGAGGTGTTTGTTGTTAAATGGATAGACAAGTTTTAATCAAAATATTTATTGGTGCAATAGCATGTTTTGTGGCTCTTATAGCTTTTGCTATTTATTCTAGTAAAAAAATCAAAAAAAGAAATAGTCAATTTGTTCAACAAGTTGAAGATTCTAAAATAGGTTTATTTAATACAGATATTATTTATCAAAAATTTTATATAAAAGCAGCTAAGATACCATTACTTAGAAGATATGTTTATAAATTAAGAAGAAGACTAGAAGTAATAAATATAGAAGATGAATATTTAACAAGAAAACAGACATCTCAAATTTTAATGAAAGCTTTACCAATAGTATTGCTTTTAACTATAGCTATTTTTTTACTAAGTAAAGGAAATTTAGTATTAAGATTTTCATTACTAATATTTGAAGCTTTTTTTATAGAATCTTTAATTGAAGGATATGTTGATAAAATAGATAATAAATTATTAAGACAACAAATAGACTTTTTTGCTGAAATTCGTCATGCATTTCATGAATTTAATATGGTTGAAGAAGCAATTTATGATGTTGCTCAAAATGATGAATTAGAAGTTTCAAGACAAGCTGAAAAAATATATGAAGTTTTAATTTCTGATGACCCAGAAACAGAACTTGAAAAATATTATGATGTTGCTCCAAATGCGTATTTAAAAGAATTTGCTGGAGTATCATATCTTACAAAAGAATTTGGTGACAGAAAAGATAAAGACGGTGCATCTTTATATTTAAAGAATTTAAATAATATAACTCAAGAGATGCAAATAGAAATATTAAAAAGAGATAAACTTGATTACGTATTCCAAAGTTTATCTTTAATAGCAGCAGCTCCAGTTTTGGGAATAAATCCTATTAAATCATGGGCTATTAGTCAATTCTCTTTTACATCTTCATTTTATAATGGAGTAGGAGGCTTTTTTGTAGAAATTTTAATTTTGATTTTAACACTTATTTGTTATATGCTTGTTAGAAATTTAAAAGATAATGGAAGTACTCCTGTTGTAAAAAATACAGAAAATCCATGGCAAGCAAAATTATATGCAAAGAAACCAATCAAGAAAATTGTTGATTACTTTATTCCAAAAGATGGAACAAAAGAATATAGAAAAACTGTACAATTACTTAAAGATGCTGCTTCTAAATTAAAACTTGAATGGTTCTATATTAATAAATTAACAACTACATTAGTAACCTTTTTAATTACTTTTCTGGTATTCATTTATGCACATCATTTAACTGTATATTACATATATAATAATCCTACTACAGATTATAATTTGATGAGTAGTTTTTCTGAATCGCAAATAGAAGATGCAATGGCAATTACTCTTCAGGATAATTATTTTTTGGATAAGTTTAAAAACAATCCAAAAGTAACACTTGATCAAATCCAAGTTGAAATGCATGATTCTGATTATTATAAATCTGCTACTGAAGAAGTAATTACAGAAGATTCAGAAAGAATATTAGATAAACTTGGAAAAATACAAAATTCATATTTGAAATGGTATGAATTATTAATTGCAATAGCGGTGGCTGTTGTTGGATATTACGGGCCAAATGCATTATTGATATTCCAATATAAGATGAGACAAATGGAAATGGAGAATGAAGTAATGCAGTTCCAAACTATTATTCTTATGCTTATGAAAATAGAAAGAGTAAATGTTGAAATGATATTGGAATGGCTAGAAAGATATTCTAATATATTTAAAGAACCTATTTCTAGATGTGTTAATAATTATGAATCTGGACCTTGGGAAGCTTTAGAAGAATTAAAAAATTCAATATCATTTAAACAATTAATTCGTATAGTTGAAAGCTTGCAAGCTGCAGTTGAACAAATTCCTATTAGAGAAGCATTTGATGAGTTAGATACAGAAAGAGCATATCATCAAGAAAAAAGAAAAGAATCAAATGAAAGACTTATAAAAAATAAGTCACTTATAGGAAAAGTTGTTGGGTTTGCACCAATGGTAATATTATTTGTAGTATTTTTAATTGGACCATTAGTATTAATAGGAATGCAAGCAATGACAACAACATTTGAAGAAATGTCTAGTATGTCTTATTAATAGAAAGGAAGTTGTATATGGATAATGCTTCAAAAGCTCTCTATATGGCAGGTTCATTACTAATTGCATTATTAGTAATATCTTTATTAGTATATGCTTTTAGTAATATAGGTGGTTTACAAGATGAAGTTGATACGATTGAATCAGAAGAAGAGATAACTGCCTTTAATACAGAATATGAAGCTTTTAATAAAAAAATTATGTATGGTGTTGATGTTATATCTTGCATAAATAAAGTAATAAATCACGATGAAAAATATGTTAAGGGAACAATAGCTAATCCTAAATATGGTATGGAAGCTTTAATAGATGTTAAAGTTAATTTGAAAGATAATAAATTAAAAGAAAGTATAGAAGTTTATCATTTTGATGAAAATGGTAGAGAAAGGAAATATTATATTGATAGTGATATTCCTGTTGAAAAAATAAAAAATAGTTATGAATCTATACGTGATAAGTTACCTAATGGTATGCCAAAAGATGATTGGGATGAGTTAGTGAATAATGAAGAAATATTTAAAGAATTAGGAAATGGTGGTGCTCTATTAAAAAATAGTGATTTTCCTGAAAATGATGATACATCATTATATAAGTTAGTAGGAAGAAGTAATGAGATTGAGATTGTTATAGAAAATCCTGATGAAGATGAAAAAACGAATGTAGATGGTTGGTCTTATATAAAATTGACAACATATTTGGCTGATTTTAAAAAAAGAAAATTTTGTTGTGAATCGATGAAATATAGTGAAAAAACAGGTTTAGTAAATGAAATTGTATTTAGTGAAAAATAAGGAAAGGATTATTTAAAATGGAAAATGCAAGTAAAGCTTTATTGATTGCTGGTGGAGTTCTTATTGCGATATTAGTTATATCTGTAGGTGCATATTTGTTTTTATCTGCATCAGGTGTAAGTGAAAACTTTGATAAATCTATGTCAGATTCAGAAATAGAAAAATTTAATCAAAAATTTGAAAAATTTGAAAAAATATCATATTACGAAAATGATGAATTATTTACAAATTATAATACTATATCAGATGTTGTTTCAGCAGTTAATCTAGCAAATGATGTAAATAAATCTGTTGAATATGAAACTCAAAAAGGTATACAAGTGGTTATAAAACTTGATGATGGAGTTAAAATAAATGGTGATAGTCGGCAAACTGGGCGATGACAAACCGTTTGGAATAAATCCAATTTTACATAAGCAATTAGCAACAACTACTAATAAGAGTGTTGTATATCAACTTGCAGGAACTGGAGATGAGGGAATAAAAAAAATAACTAGTGTTAGTAATAAAATTGATAATGATGATGCAGTATCCACAAATGTTCTTTTAGAAAGTTTTTCTGAAAGTAAAATGAATGGTTTAAAAAGAGTATATGAATATGGAGCTGATGGAAAAGTTTATATAAATGATAGTACAGGGATGATAGATAGAGTTTATTTCCTTATTAAAAAAAATGTCCATTATAATGATTAATATTAATACAGCAATTAACAGCTTGCAAATTAACTATTTGTGTAGTATAATATAAAAGGATAGTCTTATGAAAAAAATTATAATTTTGCTAATATCCATTTTTATTATTATTGTTGTGGCTTTCTCATATAACTATTTTCAATTTGAGAAAGAAAAAAGTGAAATAAACAAATTTAATAAATATTTTTTAGATTATAATCAGAAAAATATTTATGGTACAGATATTACAACAGTGATAAATAGAGCAATGGATAATAATAAACAATATAAAATAGAAAAAAATGAATTTGATGAATTTATTCCCGATGAAAATAACAGTGTGAAAATATTTATTAATTTACAAGAAGATGGTTTAAATTATCCAATGGAAAAATTGTATAAAGTGGGAATAAATAGATTTACAGAATATTTTGGAATGCTAAAGTTTGAATGTAATCAAGTTAATTTTCACGAAAATGGAAAAGTTTCTGAAATGTATTTTAAAGCAATAAATAACTAATTCTAATTTAAAAAGAGGAGCAAATTTATGGAAAATTTAGCAAATGCAATATTTATGGCTTTTACAATTATTGCATTAGTTATAGGATTATCTTTTGGTTTATATTTAATTAATGATTTAAATTCTGTTGCTACTGTTTTAATAGAATCTAATGATTCTACATCTGATTATGAATTAATAAGTTATGATTCATCAGATATAAAAAAACAGGGAAGTAGTGCTGAAAATGATGGTACAAATTCTAGAATTGTTTCTATTGATACTGTAATATCTACTTTATATAGATATTTTTTAGAAGATTTTTCAGTAGAAATATATTATAAAAATAATTCAACTCCGAATCAAATATTTGATTTAGATATTGAAAAAACACTAGCTCCAAATGATAATACTATAGAATCAAGAGTATATAATAGAATATATGGAGATGGAAAAAAGTGTAATCTTTTTGGAGCTCCATGGATTACCAGAACAGACTATACTAAGCTTAGAGTTGATATGTTTGTATCATCACTTAAGGGATATATAAATGGAACAGAAGTTGATTATTCTGCGAATGGTTTATCACCTAAAGGTAGTTATTCTCGGTCATTTAAATAGTACTTTTAAAGAAGAATTTATACAATATACATTTGATGGTGAGACAATTTCTTCTGATGATGAAGGTGAAGAAATTGAAACAATTACAGGAAGCAGACAAGCTCAAAATAAAATATTAATTAGATATAAAGAAATGACGTAATTAGTTATAAATATTTAAACTTTATATATATGATTATTATGTTAAAAAATTAGGAGGAAATAATATGAGTGATTCATTAATTACAATTGTTGCTATTTTTCTTGCCGCAATTTTAATGTTTATTTTTCCACTTATGTCTGTTGCAGAAAGAGGAGATGATATATCACAGTTATCTGTTCAAACTGCTACAACAGAATTTGTTGATAATTCTAGAACAATAGGAAAAATAAATTGGACAAATTATAATAATTTAGTAACTACTATTTCAGCTACAGGAAATTCTTATGATATTGATTTAGAAGTTAAAATTTTGGATGAAAATGTTGGTAAAAAATCAGCATGGACTAGTGGAACAGTAATAGGAGAAAATGTTTATTATTCTGTATATACATCACAAATTTTAGATGAAATGTCAAAAAATGGAGATGCTGGTACATATGATATGAAAGAAGGAGATATTATTTCTGCTAGTGTTAAAAACACTAATACTACTTTAGCTCAAAATATCAGAAGCATTTTTTATTCAGTTAGTGGAAGTGGAGCATCACAAATTGTTGCACAACATTCAGGTGTTGTGACATCAAATGCAAAAAATTAATTTAGTTTTTAATATTTATTTATATAAAAAATTAAAAAAACAAAGGAGGAATGAAGTAATGGAAAACGCTTCAAAAGCCCTAATTATAGCAGGGTCAATTTTATTATCAATACTTATTATAGCATTAGGTATGTTTATATTCAGTAGTTCTAGTTCTACATCTGACACAATGGGATCAACATTAAGTGAAAATGAAAAACAAACTTTTAATATAAAATTTGAAAAGTATCTTGGTAAACAATCAGGTTCTAGTGTGGCTTCATTAGTTAGTACAATTAGATCTACAGCTGTATCTAACAAAACTTCAGCTGATATGATTGTATCTGTTGATTTTTATGATAAAGAAGAAAAGAATAATGTTCAACTTGCTGGTCAACATGAACTAACTGATGACTCAGAAGACGAAAATATTTCTACTTCAGGTTATGTAGAGGGTTTATCAAATATTACTAATTCTTTGGTAAAATCTCATGATTATGAGGTGTCTGTTGAATATAATCAATCTGGTTTAGTAAGCAAAGTTATAATTGAATATACAAAGGGTCAGAAAGGTACATAAGATTAGTTAGTAATTTTGACATATATTTTAGTAAAAAAGATTAGAATTAAATATTAATATATAAGTGTGATAAATTTGAAGTATAATTAAAGTGAATACTAAATGTTGATTTTTAGCATCTGGTATTCACTTTAATTTTTTATTATAAAAAGGTTGGCAAATTTATTTTATTTAGTTATAATATATTGTAGAGGTATGATAAAAATCAAAAGAAAAGAGATGTAAAATATGAATTTACAAGGTATGACAATTATTTTTGCAATAATATTTTTGCCCATAATTTTAATATCAACATATTATATACAATTAGAAGTTGATACATTAAGATTGCAAGCTTCATATGATACAAAATTAATAGATGCTACTACAGATGCAGTTTCTGCATTTGAAATAAATACTGCAAATCAAGATTTATCTTCAGTTTCTGATTCTTTAAGAAGTATAATAGATGCATCAAATAACGTATTTTTAACTACACTTGCTACGAATCTAGGTATGTCTACTGCTACGAAAACAAAGGTTCTTCCATATATACCTGCAGTAGTTTATACATTATATGATGGTTATTACATATATTCACCTACTCAAGCTCCAAAAGTTGTAACAGATTCTGATGGAGTATATGTAAAAGTTGGAGATAATGGTATTACTAGTACTAGAGAAAGTAATATATATACTTATAATTATACTTATAATCCAGATGAAGAAAATCGTATAGGATATGAAGATGATAATTATGGAAAAATTTTGTATTATTTGCCTAATGAAGATGGGAGTCCAAGTGATACTAAAGGTAGCAATATAAGATGTACTACAGATCCAGATAAAGCATATTATAATACCAATTATATGTTAAAATCATTTATTCCATATTCAATGTCATATACAAGGACAAATAGAGATGATAAAGATTATAATATTACAGTAAATTATACATTAGATAATTTTATTACTATAACAGGTACTATTGGTGATGTTTATTATGCAAAATCAGGATATTTAATTAATAAGGAAGATATTAGTATACCATCTGGCTTTGAAAATATAGCTCAAGATAAGGTTGATGAAGTAGTAGATAAAATATTAGAAAATGGTGGTAATATTGAAGTTAATGGAATAAGTTCAGATGATCCTTCTGCTGAATCTGAAGATTATACAGGTAGTAAAACAAACGATAATGTTTCTGCAATTAAATATTATATTAAAGCAAGTATTTTTTCAAATTGGGTTTATGAAAATTTGGGTGATTTAAATGAAAATAAAGCAAATGAGAATAATTCAAAATTTTCCGAAGGATTTACTATAAAACAAAATAATAGAAAACTTAATGATAAAAAACAATTATTTTATGAATATTCAGATTTAGAAATATTTGCTGGTGATGTTGAGAATGTTGAATCTAATTTTTATGAGCATAAAAGAAAGGTTATAAAAAATTCAATTCAATATAATTTAAATTTAGCAATGGCACTGTATAATGCAGGTAGAGGTGATGAATATTATCAAATGCCTATTTTATCTGAGGATGAATGGGATAAGATTTTATCAAATGTTTCTGTTTTGTCATTTATGCAAGGATTACAATGTGGTATGAAAACTTATAGTAATTATGCAATTGTTACAAGTAGAAATAATGAATTATTGGCTAATGAAAGTGATATATATTATGTTCCAATTAACGATGTAGATACTGACGGTGTAAAAACTTCTAATGATACGGGTGACGTAATTAATACAGCACATCAAATTGATTGTGAAGAGCTTGGTAGTAATAAACCAAAATATTATCAATCATTCCCATCAAGGGAAGTAAAATATGATAAAGTTTGGGATGCTGATCAAAGGAAATATGTTTATGATCATGTTGTTAAAAATTGTTATTATTGTATTGTAAATTCTAATTATGACCATCAGGAATTAACCCTAGATAAACAGAAAGCTCAGACAATAGCCATAGCTAAAATAAGAAATAATACATATAAGTCTTGTGCATTTACAAATAATTACGGATTATATTTTTCTGAAGGTCTTGATCTTGATGCAGGTCGATTAGCGAATTGCTATGAAATTGAAATAACAATTAAGAATGCGAAAACAAAAGCAGGAAATTCAACGAGTGGTGGTTCGTTAAAAGAGATATACTTAGATGCTGGCTCTGGCAATTATGATGGCGATTATTATAATTATAAAACTACATATGATATTAGTAAAGATGATGAACAGGTAATATCGTTCTATAATTATGAAGGAATTAGTAACTATAGGTATTTATATGTAGATGATGGTTTACTACCAGATATAGTTTCAGTTTTATATAAATACAAATAAAATTAAAAAAAATGGTTAATATAAATTTATGAAGAAATTTAAAAAATTATTAACCATTTTTTTATTTTTTATTTTATATGCATATATTGCTAATATTACTAATTTAAAATCAAGCATTGTTTTATTAGAGGGAGAAGAATATAATTTTCATATATGTCCTTTTATTTATAAAACAGAAACATCTGCAGTTTTTAACAATAATGAATCTAATTATAATATAGAACTAAAATTATTTGGAAAAATTAATTTAAAAACTATTGCTGTTACAGAAATAAAAGATTTAGAAGTAGTACCTTCTGGTGAAGTTATTGGTTTAAAATTATATACAAATGGTGTTTTAGTTGTAGGAATGTCTGAAGTCGAAGATATTAATAAAAATAAAGTAAAACCTTTTGAAAATACTAATTTAGAAGAAGGGGATACAATTATTCAAATAAATAATGAAGAAATTGATTCAGTAAAAACTTTAAAAGATGTTGTAAATAAATCTGAAGGAAAAGATTTAAAGCTTACTATAGTAAGAGATGGAACAGTTTTAACATCAAATATAAGTCCTGTTAAGGTTGGTGTATCTGAATTTAAATTAGGTTTATGGGTAAGAGATGCCGCAACAGGTGTTGGTACTTTAACATATTATAATCCTGAAAATAATGAATTTGGTGCATTAGGACATGGAATTTCGGATTCTGATACTGGAAAGATGATTGATATTGAATCAGGCGAATTGGTAACTTCTAAAATTATTTCTATAACCAAGGGAGTAGCAGGTTCAGCAGGAGAATTAAAAGGTACAATATTAAATCAACCAACTATAGGTAATGTTACTAAAAATACTAATTTTGGAATATTTGGAAAATTAAATAATTTAAGTGATTTAAAAATAGATAATAGTAAGAAAATGAAAGTAGCATTAAGAAATGAAATTGAAGAAGGAGATGCTTCAATATTATGTGATTTTGATGGAACTGGTATTCAAAAATATAAAATAAGAATTGAAAAAATTTATTATGATAATGATTTAGATAATAAAAGTTTTATGATAAGAGTTAAAGATGAAAATTTAATTAGAAAAACAGGAGGAATTATAAGAGGTTTGTCAGGAGCACCAATAATTCAAAATAATAAATTAATTGGTGCAGTTACAAATGTGTTAGTGGCTAATCCTGAAATAGGATATGGTATATTTGCTGATTTAATGATAAAAAATGGAAAATAAAAAAAATAAACTTTCAAAATTAATTTGAAAGTTTATTTTTTTATATAATAGGAAAGTGATTCTTTCCTATTATATAAAGCATATTGTTATTTGTCTACTATCATTGGACCAATGTTTGTCACAGTACCAGCCCCTAATGTTATTACTATATCATCAGGTTTAGCATTTTCTTTAATATATTTTACTATTTCTTCAAAACTAGAAATATATCGAACATTTTTATTATATTCTAAAACTTCTTTTTTTAAGTCTTCAGATGTTATACCAATTGTATTAATTTCTCTAGCTGCATATATATCTGTTAAAATTATATTATCAAATTCTGCTAATACTTTTGCAAAATCTTTAAGAAGCTCTTGAGTTCTAGAATATGTGTGTGGCTGGAAAATTGCCCAAGATTGATTATATTTTTTATTTTTTATACAATTAGCTGTAGCCAAAATTTCTGTAGGATGATGAGCATAATCATCATATACTGATATATTATTAAAACTTCCTTTATATTCCATTCGTCTAGATGCGCCATTAAATTTTTTTAGACCTGATTTAATACATTCAATTCCTATGCCATAATTTACGCAAACTGCTATAGTAGCAAGAGAATTTAATACATTATGTTTTCCAGGAACAGATAATTCGATTAGTCCTAGAGATTTATTATTTTTATAAAGCTCATAATTTGCAAATCCATCTTTATTAAACTTTATATTTTTTGCTAGAAAATCTGCATTTTCATTTTCTATACCATAAGAAACAAATCTTCCTGTTGTGATATTTTTTAAATTATAACAATTTGGATCATCAGCATTTGTAACGAGTAATCCTTTTGGTTCCAATAGTTTTGAAAAATCTTGAAATGCTTTTACAATATTTTCAAATGTTTTATAATAATCTAAATGGTCATTGTCTATATTTAAAATAATTTCTGTATTAGGAAAAAATTTTAAAAAGTTTCCCATATATTCACATGATTCTAAAATGAAATATTCACTATTTCCTATTCTATAGTTTCCATTTAATGGTTTTAATATTGCACCTACATGAATAGTAGGATCTTTTTCAGCTTCAATAAAACACATTGATAACATAGAAGTAGTAGTAGTTTTTCCATGTGTTCCAGATATACATATTGATTCACTATAAATTTTTGTAAGATATCCTACAAATTTTCCTCTATCTATAAGTTCTATATTATTTTCTTTCGCAATAACCATTTCTGGATCAGAATCCTTTATTGCTGCTGAATATATAATTAAATCAGCATCTTTTGAATTTTCTAAATCGCTTCCAATTGTTACTTTAATTCCATGTGAATTTAAAGTATCTGTTATTATACTTTGTACTCTGTCAGAACCTGTTACAACACAACCCCAATTATGTAAAGTTTCTGCTATAGCACTCATACTTATTCCGCCAATTCCAATAAGATGGAAGTGTTTATGAGATTTAATTAAATTATCAATATTTTTAAATTCCATAATATTAGTCCTTTCAATATTAAATCTTAGGTATATTTATTTCCAAAACTAGGAAAATTATACAATTAAAACCTTGAATTTTCAAGTCCTCAATAAAAATAAGATTTAAAAAGATATATTATTATATTAAAAAAAATAAAAATTTGTGAATATAAAAAAATTTTGAAAAAAATTATGTAAAAAGTAGGAGGAAAAAAATTTTTTCTGACGAATAATATAATTGTACATAAGATAATAATATGTATAAAAAAACTAGTAGAAAGAGGTGCCTAAGAAAATGCAAATAACAGATGTACGTTTAAGAAAAGTAAATTCAGAGAACAGAATGAAAGCTGTTGCTTCTGTAACATTCGATAATGAGTTCGTTGTACACGATATTAAAGTTATCGAAAGTCAAAATGGATTATTTATAGCTATGCCAAGTAGAAAAAATCAAAATAGTGGTGAATTCAAAGATATAGCTCATCCAATCAATGCTGAAACTAGAGAGAAAATTCAAAAAGCTATATTAGAAGCTTATGAAGCTCCAGAAACTGAAGAAACATCAGAATCAGCACAAGAATAATAATTTTTATAAATAAGCGGGCTTGTCTAAGATAATAGAAATATTATTTTGGACAAGCCCGCTTTTATAATTTGTTTTAATAATATATATTTTTTTTATATTGAATTGCTATTTATTTTATTAGATGATATAATTCAGTAATAATGAGGTAAAAAGTTGTGAGAAAATTTTTTGTTTTCAGTAATCAAATTGATGATAATTTAATAAAAATTATTGGTGAAGATGTAAATCATATTAAAAATGTTTTGCGTCTTGAATGTGATGAAATTATAAAAATTTGTGATATAGATAATAAAATTAATTATATTTCTAAAATAAAAGAAATTCAAAAAGAATTTATTTTATGTGATATTTTAGAAAGTGTTGAAAATGAAGCTGAAAGTAGAGTACAATTATCTATTTTTCAAGGATTACCAAAAGCTGATAAAATGGAACTTATTATACAAAAAGGTACAGAACTTGGTGTTAAAGATTTTACTCCAGTTAATTTTGAAAGATGTATAGTAAAGCTTAAAGGTAAAGATGAAGAAAAAAAGATTCAAAGATGGCAAAAAATTTCAGAAACGGCAAGTAAACAATCTGGAAGAGATATAATACCTAAAATAAACAATATTTTAAATTTAAAACAAGTATGTGATGAATTTGATAAATTTGATATTATTTTATTAGCTTATGAAAATGAAAAAGAAAATACTTTAAAAAAAGAATTAATTAAATTAAAAGATATATGTGGTGAAATAAAAATTGCTGTGATAATAGGACCAGAAGGTGGAATTTCTGAAAAAGAAGTTGAATTCCTAAAAAATAATGGAGCAAAAGTTATTTCTTTGGGAAAAAGAATTTTGAGAACAGAAACAGTTTGCTTGATGTGCACATCAATAATTATGTATGAATTAGAAAATTAGGAGGTAATATACATTGGATAAAATTATAGAAAGAGAATTTGAAGCAAAGCAGAAAATGCCTGTAAAGATGAAAACAGAAGCTCTAAGAGAGATTGTTCAAAATCTATTAATGATAGTTATTATTTTGGTTTTACTTGGTTTAATTTGTTTTATGGATGAAAAACTAATAAAAGAATCATTTAGAAATGGGTTAAGAATTTTATCTACTTTTTTTGTTATAGTTTCTATTATATTTTTTGAACTTGCATATAGAAAAGAAAAATCAAATTCCTTTTTTTGGGCTACTGAATTTTTAATACTTGGAATGATTTTGATGTTTGTTCCATATTTAAGTCAATATATACAATATTTTATTTTTGGTATTACTGTTTCATATGGAATTTATTATTTAATTAAATTTATTTTGATTTTATTAAAAAAACAAAAAGAGTTTTCCGATAAAAAAAGTGATATTAGAGATTTAGTAAAAGATGAAAAATCAGGATATTTAGATGACATATCTAAAAGAAAATTCAATAAAAAAAGAGGTGTTTAACATGATTAAAAGTATGACTGGTTATGGACATAGTAAGTATGAAATTGATGGTAGAATTTATACAGTTGATATAAAGGCTGTAAATCATAAATATGGTGATGTTACAATAAAACTTCCAAAAATTTTTAATTATAAAGAAGAGGCTTTGAGAAAAAAAGTCTTAAATTCTGTTTCAAGAGGAAAAATAGATGTTTATATAACTTTTGAAAATTATAGTGATAAAGGAATTGAAGTAAAATTTAATATGGAACTTGCAAAAGCTTATATAAAAGAGTTAAATAGATTAAGTGAAGAAACTGGTATATCTAATAATTTGTCTGCAATCGATATTTCTAAAATGCCAGAAATATTTAAATTGAATGAAAGTAATGATGAAGATTTATTGGGTGATGAAATTGAAAGAGCATTAGAAGAGGCTCTAGAAAAATTTATTGCAATGCGTTTAACAGAAGGTGAAAAACTGGTTCAAGATATGTTAAACAGAATAGATTATATAGAAGAAAAAGTAAAAGAAATTTCTGAATTTTCAGATGGACTAGTTGAAGAATATATTGAAAAATTAGAAGCAAGAGTAAAAGAACTTATGAAAACAGATGTAATTGATGAAAATAGAATAGCACAAGAAATTGTTATTTATTCTGATAAGTGTTCAATACAAGAAGAACTTACTAGATTAAATAGTCATATAGATCAATTTAAAAATTTATTGACTCAAAGTTCACCTATAGGGAAAAAAATAGATTTTTTAATACAAGAAATGAATAGAGAAATTAACACAATTGGTTCAAAAGCCAATTGTTTAGATATTACAAATAGAGTAATAGAGATTAAAACAGAAATAGAGAATATTAGAGAACAGGTACAAAACATTGAATAAATCTTAACATTTGATATGGACGCCATATGGCGTCCATATCAAATGTTAATAGAAACAATTCGCTCATTGGGCGCCCGCAAAAATAAAAAATAAAATTAATTAAAAAATAAATGTAGGGGCGCACATTGGGCGCCCGCAAAAATAAAAAATAAAATTAATTAAGAAATAAATGTAGGGGCGCTCATTGGGCGCCCGCAAAAATAAAAAATAAAATTAATTAAAAAATAAATGTAGGGGCGCACATTGGGGAGGCTGTTGAAAAAATAAATTTATGTTAATGATATAAAAAAAACACTCAAAATGCTGGTAAAAAAATAA
>CANRKJ010000020.1 GCA_947631185.1 uncultured Clostridia bacterium
TTATATCATCATATTTATATTTAGTCAACAATATTTACCAATTATAGTATGCATTAGAAAAAATTTTTCATACAGAATAAGCAAAAAGATGTGCTATAAACACATCTTTCATACTCATTATTTCCTTATTTTTTAAATCATATGTAATCATAACTTTTTTCTTCTTTCAGCTAATTTTTTATTTAAATTTTCCACACTTTGTTGTACTATATAATAAATAGCATATATTACTTCAGAAATTACTATTAAAAGCATAAATACAATATTTAAATTTTCTGAACTATATTTACCTAATACATCTAATAAATAAAATAAAATTAAAAATAAAATACCTCCCAATATATAAAATTTTAATGCTAATTTTATTGTATTTTTTATTATATTTTTTAAAAAATTTTCTTTATCAATTTTTTTACCTTCATATATAATCAATCTTAACATTGTAGAACACAAATTAGCTATCAATATAGAAGTAATTATTTGAATTATAAAATTTTGTGGATTAAATAAATTTAAAATATTTTGTTTATATAGATCAATTCCACCTATTAAATAAATTATTATATATGCAAATACCCACCAAATTATTCCTAAAACAAAATTTAATAATAAAAATTTTAAAACCTTTTCTTTCTTCTCCATAATAATACCTCCTTTAAATATCTAAAAATTCTTTAATTTTCTTAATATACCTTCTAGATACATATGTTTGATATCCACTATAAAAATTTATACATATAGTGTTTATGAATTTAGTGTTAAAGTTTCTTACTTCATCAAAATTTACAATTTCGGAATTTGATATTCTCAAAAACTTATCTTTTGATAAAATCTCTTCAAATTCATACAATCTCTTTTTAGAATAATATATTTTATCTCTTGTTCTAACACAAACTTTTCCATTTTCTGTATATATAGATTCAATTTCATCTTCTTTTAAAATATATGTATCGTCATCTAAAGAGACTTTTACAGACTCTTTTTTTTGAGAAAATCTATCTAATATCTCTTTAATTTCATCATCCATTTCCTTTGCTTGAATTATTATTTTTTTCTCTTGATATTTTTCATCAATTTGCAATTCCACTTTCATACTTAATTTTTCCCTTTCTTAAATTTATATAAATACATAATTAAATTTATTTGTGTTTCTAAATATATTATACAAAAAACAAATAAACTTATGTTAACTTTTACGTATACGGTATAAAAATCAACATAAGTGGTTATTTTTTATCAATATTTTTTTAAAATTAAAAACTATCCTAATAAATCTGCTAAAGTTTTACTATCTACATACTGATTTATAGCATTATCTAAGCCTTCCCAAAAAGAAAATGTAATACAATCATCCTTTTTATCGCATTTTCCATCCTCTGTTAAACAAACCATAGGAGACAAATTACCTTCTGCAGCTCTTAATATTTCACCTACTGTATATTCTTCAGGCTTTTTATTTAATTTATATCCTCCATTATTTCCTCTAGCTGTACTTAAAAAACCTGCTTTATTTAATAATGAAACAATTTGTTCTAAATATTTAATTGAAACATTTTGTCTATTAGATATATCTTTAAGAGAAATATAATCTCCATTTTCATTTAAAGCTAAATCTATCATAATTCTTAAAGCATATCTACCTTTTGTTGATATTCTCATTTCTATCTTCCTCCAATACTTTTATTATACTATTATTTTAATAAGAATTGCAACAAAAAAGATATATAGAAAATAAAAATCTACATATCTTTTTAATCATCTAGCATCATCCAATTCTCTTTTATAAACAGCTTCTTTTAAACCTGGAATTTTTGGATAACAATATAAGCCAGCACAAACTTTTATTGCCATATCTTCTATTGATATTTTACTATATTGTTCTTTTAACTCATTAAACCAATATATATTTATATCATCATTATCTTTTACATATATACATGGAGTATACATTCTTCCATTTCTAGTCATAAAACAACAATCTACTTGTTTAATTTTTTTTCTTTCTTCTTCTGTAAAATATTGTTTTATAAGTTTTTCGTGATGCCATTTCCTTTCTAAATAATTTATCGATTTATCATAGATAGGTTCTAAATTTCTAATAATAAAATCAGCTTTTTCCTGAAAATTATCAAATAAATCCATATCAGATTTTACTAAATACATATAATCATCAGAATAATAATTTTCAGAATCTATATATCCTAATTTTCTATCTATCTGTTCTAAATCAAATCTAGAATATATAGAATTGCCTGTTTCTACATTTATTGCATAATGTTCTGGAAATGATCTAGTCTTAATATTGTTAAAATCTTGTTGTAAATCATATATTACTTTGGTACAATCTTCCAAAACTTCTATATTATATGCATGTGGTCGATTAACTTCATCATCTATATCCATTATTGTTTCTATATTAATATTAGGACATCTTAATTTTAAAACTCTCTCAAAAATAATTGATATTGTAGTGCATAAACCTGTCTTTTTATTAAAATAATTTTCCATTACATCATTTTTTATACTGTTTCTATAAATCTCTCTTTTTGTACTTTCACTAGCACCTGCATAATTTATATCAAAAGACATGGTTTCACACAAATCAATATAAATAAATCTTTTAGCTTCTTCATCACTCAAATCTTTAGTTTTTTCTATTAAAAAATTTATATAATCATTTAATGTATTCATACTTAATTCTTCCCTTATTAAGATATATCAAATCAAATTTTATAATTAGAATAACAATAGACTTTGTTAATATTAAAATGTTAAAATCTATGAAAAACCAATATTAAATTATTACTATGCCAATTCTAACAAAAATTCTTGATGCGAAAATTTACAAAGTAAATTTTCTGTGCAATGTTATATAAAAAAAAGCCCTACTGGTATGAAGGGCTTTTACTCTGTTACCGAGATTTTACATAATCAAATATATGGTGGTATTCAATTATGACTGGATTTTTCTTCCAGTTACCACTCTGGATAAGAGTTATTATTATTTTAGCACCTTTTTCTTATTATGTCAACAAAAAAATAAATTTTATTCTAAAATTAGTTATATTACCATTCTATTCAATGCATTCTTTAAGCTTTTCATCTAATTCTGGACAATCTTTATTTAATCTTATTGGAACACCTTTATCGTTCACAAAACAATGATTTGTTTCTCCGATTGCAACTAATATATCATTTACTGTCATTGTATATTCAATTTTTAATCTTACAGAATTATATGAAACTACTTTTGGTATAATTTCAACAACATCATCAAAATAAGTACTATGCTTTATTTCACATGTATATGCTAAAACAGGTGATGCTATATTTTGGTCTTCAAGTCTTTTATAACTATACCCCATTTTATCCATAAAATCTACTCTAGCTTCTTCCATCCATCTAACATAATTAGAATGATGTGTCATTTTCATTGCATCAGTTTCATAATAATTTACTTTATGTTTATATTTACTTTCCATATTTTACCTCACTTATTCAATATTAATCCCATAATTTTTTTCATATTATACTATAAAATTAAAATTTTCTCAAGCAAAATATCATATCTCAAAGTTATAAGTACCAATAGTATATCTTGTATAAATGTTTAATGATTGAAAGGATACATTTTAGAGTTTCTTAAACAATAAAACAGGGAAAGAGTTCACGCTATGCGTGGAAGGGTGCCCTGTTGATGTTTTAGAAACTCTAAAATGTATCCTTTCAATCATTAAACATTTATACAAGATATATTATTAGTACTTTTACTTTTATTATATATAAACTAGAAATAAATTTAAAATAGTATTCTAATATTCTACAAATATTATTTTAACAACAAAAAACCAAGAAGTTTTCTTCTTGGTTTTTTGTTTATTTAATTTCAATTTCCGCTTTTTTATCTAAAGTATTCAAATCAAAAGATTCAATTTTATCTTCAAAAATAGTATACAAAATATCTTTAATATAAATTACTCTTTTTGGGGAATTTTGATAATTAGTTTTTTCTGTTAAATCTCCATATTTTTCAAAACCTTTATTTAAATCAATTTTATATATTACAAATCCACTCTTTGAATTTCTATAATTTTTAGTTCTATATGTTATAGGAAAACCAATTAAATTTTTTGATTTATTATAAAATAAAGCTTTATGATTAGATGTAATTTCAGAATAAGCATATTCATCACCAATATCTATGCTAAATATCTCTTTAGGATTTTCTAAATCACTAACATCAAACATAGACATTTTCATATTTTTATTTACTGTTCCACCATATTGATTTTCTTCTGTATTATATCCAATTCCAATAATATGTGTATCATCATAAGGATGTAAATATGAACTATATCCTGGAATCTTTAATTCACCTTTAATTGTAGGATTTTTAGGATCTGATAAATCTATTACAAATAATGGATCAATTTGTTTAAATGTAACAATATAACCAACTTTTCCTATAAATCTTACAGAATATATTTTTTCATCTAATGCCATATTTTTAATAGAACCAATTTTTTCTAAATTTTCATCTAATACGTATAATTGATTTTTTGAAAGTCCTTCAACATTTGAAGTTGTAGCAACTCTTAAATTTCCTTCATATTCATCCATTGAAAATTGGTTATTTAAATATCCTTTTACAGTAGCTTTTGCTTTTAATGTTAACTTGGTTTCAGCAAGATTAAATTTATAAATTACACTTCTTATAGAATTAATTGTTGAATATTTTTCTTGTACAACATATAAATTTTCTGTACTAGCATAAACTGTATCACTTGCTCCAAATATAGTTTCTATATTTGCATCATTATCGTTATTTATATTAAATCCTGCAACTAACATATATGAATAATTTTTAGTTCCACCAAAATATGCAATATCTTCAGCTTTTATTGTAAAAGGTTTATCACCTTTTACAGAATCTCTATAGACTGGTAGAATCTCATCATCCTCCATATCTTCATAATAATATACAGATTTATTACTTATAAAATAAACATTATCACCTATCATTCTTGAATTGTTATAATATCCATCTAAACTAACTCTTCTTTCTTCTTTAGGAGCTTTTTTATCTTTTATATTCATAACAATAGCTTCTGTCATCGTTTTTGAATAATTATAATAATATGAATTTTCTTCATCTTCATCATCTTCTTCAAAAATATAACTTGAACCTAAAACTACTAATTTATCACCATTTATAAATACTTCTTTAGGTATAAAATCATTTTCATCTTCATCAAAATCAAGTTTATTTATAATTTTTAAATTGCTACTATCAACAATAAAAACTAAATTATTTTTAACATAATAAATATATTCTCCATCTGTTTTTACAATATCAGCTTCATCAACATTATCCACTTGAACATTTGTTGTAGAATAATCTGTTTCTTTTTGTTGAACGGAAGATGACTCTGAATTTGCTGAATCAATTGATTGAATTTCACCTACTGAATCTGAAATACTTTCTGCCATCATAACATCTGATTTTGTATTCCAATAGTTTGTTCCACTAGAATTTTTTGATAGAACAGATTTTAACTGATCAATATCTTTAAATCTAGGAAGTTCAACATTTTCTGTATCTACATTTGTCTTATTACCATTATTAGCCATTTGAATTATATTGGGATTTCCATGATAAAAAGTTCCAATTCCAAAAGCTAAAGCAAATACTGCACAAGCAGATAAAATTTTTATAAATATTAAATTATTTTTCTTAGGCTTATTTTTTATTTTTTCAAAAGTTTTATTTTTAAGTTCTTCTGATGCATGGACATTATCCATTGCTTTTTTAAAATTATCCTTATTATTCATCATCAAAACCTCCTTCCAATTTTTCTTTTAAAATATCTCTTGCTCTAGAAAGCCATGTTTTTATCGTATTTTCTCCTGTTTTTAAAATATCAGCAATTTCTTTTACTTTATATCCTTCATAATAAAATAAGTAAATTACTGTTTTATAATTCTGGGGTAAATTAAGTACTACCTTAAATACATCATTTTCTTCTCTGGTTTCAAATATTATGTTATCTTCTAGTGGAGAAACTTTTTTATTCCAAGCAGAATTATGTAAATTTTTTGTTAAATTTATAGTTACTCTAATAAACCATGCTTTTTCATGTTCTTTGTTTTCAAATATAGGCATTTTCTCACTAAGTTTTAAAAAAACTTCTTGGAATATATCTTCAGCATTTTCTCTATTTCCACATCTAGTTAAGGCAATTCTATAAACCATATCTGAATATGTATTAATTGCTTCTTTTAAATATTCTTCTCTTTGCATTTCTTTCCTCCTTTTATCATTAATACAATTCTAATTATAATTTGGTTTCAAAAAATTACAATTTTTTATTAAAATTATTTTTTTCCTTAAAATCTTTATATAATAAGAAAGTTTGAAAAACATTTCTAGTATATAAAAATAGTCAATAAAAATATTGACTATTTTTCCTTCAAAAATTATAAATTATTTAAAAAATTAGTTAATTCAGTTTTATTTTTAAAAATTTTATCAAAAATCAAATATAATGAATCTGTAACATCATACTCTCCTATTGCATAGCATTTTTTTCCCATTCCATATGCAATACCTGCTTCTATATGTGCAGATTTTCCGGCAGGAAGTACTAACAATAAATTTTCAGAATTTTTTTCACCTTCTAAATCCATCTCAAAAATATTTCTTACTTCATCACTATTTAATTCCATATCTTCAAATTTATCTTGAATATTATTTGCAGATTCTGATAAATCTAAATTAGCTTGCTTAAATGATTCTTCATTTTTTAAAAAACAATAATATGATATATTTAACTTATCAAAAATATCACATATTTCTAATATGTTTTCTCTATTTCTCATTCTTCCTGCTATAAAAAATTTATATTTTTTTTCCATTTTATATTCCTCCTAATTATCTCATAATTTTTTTTAAATTAATCCTGCAATTTGTTTTTTGAGCAGAAATAATAATATTTTCAATCGTAATATTATCACTATTCTGCATACTCGCAATCATAGATGCTTCATTTATTATTGCTTCTATTGAAGAACAACTTAAATTTTCAAAAGCTTCTGAAAGTTTTGCTTTATCTATTTTTTCATCTAATTTCTTATTTTTAGTATATAAATCAATTAATTTAACTCTAGTATTATAATCTGGATTAGGTATATTGTACTTCAAGTCAAACCTTCCAGGTCTTATTAAAGCTGGATCTAATGAAGCATATGAATTTGTTGCAGCAATAACTAAAATACCTGATGTGGTAGTAAATCCATCCATTTCATTAAGCATTGCAGTAATAATTCTATTATTCTCTTTATCCACACCTGTACCAGCATAATTTCTTCTTTCTCCAATACCATCAAATTCATCAATAAAAATTATACAAGGGCTATTTTTTCTAGCTTTTTTAAATAGCATTTTTATTTTTCTTGCTCCCATAGACATCATAGCACTTTGAAAATCAGCACCCTTTGTAGCAATAAATTTTACATCAGTCTCAGTAGCTAAAGCCTTAGCAAATAAAGTTTTTCCATTACCAGGATTTCCCTCCAAAATAATACCTTTAATTGGTCTTATACCTTTCTCTTCATATGCTTTTTTATTTTTTAATATATCAACAGCTTTAGACATTTCTTTTTTCAACTCATCCATTCCGGCAATATCATCAAAATTCACATTAGTTTTCTTTATTACTTCAAAATTACCATTGCTAAAACTGAATAATTTATAAGCTCCAAATCCAACCATTCCAAAAAATATTAAGTAAAATATGATATCAAAAACAAATTCTAATGTTTCTACTCCAGAATTAGTTTTAACATCTATATCTTTTAGTAATAACTTTTCTTTTAAATTTTCATTATCTGGATTATTTGTATAATATTTTTTATTGTCATCTTTTTTCATAAAAATAAGCTTTTCATCTTCAATACTAACAAATTTTACCTCATCTTTAGTAACAAATTCATTGAAATTTTTATAACTCACATATTCACTATCATCATTATTAGTTACAACAAAAAAAATTCCAACCACAAAAAATATTATCAAAAATCCAATTATCAAAATTTTATAATTTATCTTTTTCATACACATCACCTTCAAAAATATTTTATATTATATCACATTAAATTTTCAAGTCTATATTTTTATAAAAAAAATCAATTGCTAAAATTCTACTTGAATTTTAGCAATTGATTTTCAAAATTCTTATTCTCTTCTGAAATCAATTCCTTCTTTTTAAACAAATTTTTTAGACCTTTTTTTTCTTTATCTTTACTTTTTGATTGAGCAATTGCCTCATCTACAGATAAAGTTTTTTCAAAATCTACTATATTTTTTAATGGAATATCATAAATAGTTTCACTATAATATTCTTTTTTTATAGGCTTATGATATTTCATATCTTCTAAATATTTATTTACTATCTTTTTATCTTTTTTACCTAAAGATTCTATATCTTGTTCAAAATTAGTATATCTCCAAATAACATGTCTTTCATAAGAATCATATGATGAATTTTTCAAATCCTCAAATCCATATTCTACACTAAACAAATTATTTTCTATTGAGATATTTATATTACTCCATCTTCTTTTCTTAACTTTTATACTCAAATTTCTAAGTTTTTTTAAAGTATTATATAAATTTGTAATAAGTTTTGAAAATTCTTCTTCATCAATATTAAATAAGGTTGGAATTTCATATCCATTTATTGGTTTCTTTTTTATTATTCCTTTTGGGATATAATAAAAAAACATTTCTCCTGTGGTTTTCCTGTTTTCAGTATCAATTATAGATGCATATAAATATATACTTTGCCACTTTTCAGGTATAATATAAAATAATTTCTTTTGTAACTCCGAAAATAAAAACTTTTCTTTTGGTAAGCTAGACATATAAATTTATCCTTTCTTGAAGATTAATTAGTAAGTAAACTTTCTCCAGACATTTCTGAAGGTTTATCTATTCCCATAATTTCAAGCATTGTAGGTGCAATATCTGCTAATCTTCCTTCTTTCAAGTTTTTGTTTAATCCTATAAGTGCTAACGGAACTGGATTTGTTGTATGTGATGTAAATGGTTCTCCAGTAGAATAATCTATAAGTTGTTCTGAATTTCCATGATCAGCTGTTATAAGTAAAACACCTCCAACTTTATTAATAGCATTAACTACTCTATCTACACAAACATCTATTGCTTCTAATGCTTTAATTGTAGCTTCTAAACTTCCTGTATGTCCAACCATATCTGGATTTGCGTAATTTAATACTATCATATCATATTTTTCGGATTCAATTGCTTCTACTACTTTATCAGTAACCTCATATGCACTCATTTCAGGTTTCATATCATAAGTTTCTACTTTTGGAGAAGGAACAAGAATTCTATCTTCACCCTCAAATAATTTTTCTTCTCCACCATTAAAGAAAAATGTAACATGTGCATATTTTTCTGTTTCAGCAATTCTTAATTGACTTAATCCATTTTTACTTACTATTTCGCCTATAGTATTCTTTATTTCATCTTTTTTAAATGCTATCTCAACATTTGGCATAGTTTCATCATATGGGGTCATACATACAAAAAACGTTTTAAAATATTCTCTTTCAAATCCATCAAAATTAGGATCTACAATAGCTCTTGTAATTTCTCTTGCTCTATCTGGTCTAAAATTAAAAAATACTACTGAATCATTTTCTTTTATTGTAGCTGTGGGTTCACCATTAGCATTACATATTACAGCAGGAACTATAAATTCATCAAACAATTCTTTTTGATATGATTCCTCAATTGCTTTAGTAGCTGATGTTGCTTTTTCACCCTCACCTTTAACCATAGCATTATAAGCTTTTTCTATTCTTTGCCACCTTTTATCTCTATCCATTGCATAAAATCTTCCTGATATAGTAGCAATTTTTCCAACACCTTTTTCTTTAATTTTACTTTCAAGTTCAGAAATATAAGATTCACCAGAAGCAGGTGGTGTATCTCTTCCATCCATAAAACAATGGATATATACATTTTCAAAATCTTTTCTTTTTGCCATCTCTAAAAGTGCATATAAATGTCTATTATGACTGTGAACTCCACCATCTGAACATAATCCTATTAAATGAAGATTTGAATTATTTTTTTTACAATTTTCTATTGCATCAACAAATTCTGGTATACTAAAAAAATCACCATCTTCTATAGACTTTGTTATTCTTGCCAAATCTTGATATACTATTCTTCCTGCACCAATATTTGTATGTCCAACTTCAGAATTGCCCATCTGACCTTCTGGAAGTCCAACATCACTACCGCTTGTATGAATTATTGTATTTGGATTTTTCTTTAGTAATTCATTTAAATGAGGAGTATTTGCAAGTTTTACTGCATTACCTTCCTTTTTTTCATTTATACCATATCCATCTAAAATCATTAACATAACCGGTTTTTTACTCATTTAATTATTCCTCCATTTATTATTCATCATAATTAACAATTTTACTAAATTCATCTGGTTTTAAGCTTGCACCGCCAACTAATCCACCATCTATATCTGATGTAGAAAATAATTCCTTTGCATTTGATGATTTAACAGATCCACCATATTGAATTATAACTTTTTCTGCTGTTTCTTTTCCATATATTTCTGCAATTTTTGTTCTAATTGATTTAACACTATCATTTGCATCATCACTAGTAGCTGTTTTTCCTGTTCCGATTGCCCAAATTGGTTCATATGCAATTATTACATTCTCAACTTGTTCATTTGACAATCCTTCTAAAGCTTTTTCAGTTTGATTTGTAATAATTTCCACTGTTTTTCCAGCTTCTCTTTCTTCTAATTTTTCACCCACACATACAATTGGCTTTAAACCATATGAAAAAGCTGATTTTATTTTTTTATTAACAGTTTCATTGGTTTCAGCAAAATATTCTCTTCTTTCAGAATGTCCAATTATTACATATTCAACTCCTATTGATTTTAACATTTTACCAGAAATCTCTCCAGTATATGCACCTTTTTCTTCAAAATGCATATTTTGTGCACCTATTTTTATATTTGTTCCTTGAACATTTAAAAGTGCATAAAATAAATCTGTATATGGAACACATAAAATTACCTCAGCTTTTGAATCTTTAACTAATGGTGTCAATTCTTCTATATATCTTATTGTTTCATCTGGTAACATATTCATTTTCCAATTTCCTGCTATAACCTTTTTTCTCATTATAAATCCTCCTTATTATCTTAGTAAATATAATATATATTTTTTTATATTATTCTTCACTTTCTAAATCTTTTAATTTTTCTTCTAATTTTTTTATTATATCTTTAAAATCATCTTTTGAGAAAATATTTGTATATTTTTGTTTTTCTTCAGTATTCATATTTTTTAAATGTTCTAAATCAACATACTTTATTTCAGATAATTCCTCTTCTTGAATAGTATAATCTTCTAACTTTAAGTTTGTTTTTAATATATAACAATACTTATAATGATTATTCTTTATTTCACCATTATCATATTCTGATTTTCGTACATGAAATAATTTTAAATCACTAGGACTTAAATTAGGTATTCCAACTTCTTCCATAACTTCTCTAACAGCACCTTCAATTAAACTTTCACCATAAATTACATGTCCTGCACACAAACTCCACTTATTAGCACCTAATATTTTAGTAGAAGCTCTTTTTTGAATCAATACCTGATTTTTTTCATTTATTATCCATATACAAACTTCTCTATGCCATAATCCTTGTTTATGAACTATACTTCTTTCCTTTGATTTATTTAACGTATTATTATTTTCATCAAAGATTTCTAAGTATTCTTTTACCATAATGCACCTCTTTTCAAAATAACCATTATAAATATTGTTAGTTACAATGTACTTTCAACTACCATTGTTCATTTTCGAAAAGTGGAATGCTTTATATTATAGGAAAGTGTTGGAAACTTCCCTATAATATGAAAAAGTACATTGCAATCTAATATTATTTTATTTATCTTGTAAAGCTTCTATTCCTGGTAATTTTTTTCCTTCTAAAAATTCAAGAGAAGCACCTCCACCTGTTGAAACATGAGTAAATTTACTAGCTAAACCTGCTTTTTCTACAGCTGCAGCAGAATCTCCTCCACCTATTATTTTAACAGCGTCAAGCTCTGCTAAAGTTTTTGCTATTTCGTTTGTTCCTTTTGCAAATATATCAAATTCAAATAATCCAACAGGACCATTCCATATAACAGTTTTTGCTTTCTTTAATTCTTCTTTATATAATTCTATTGTTTTAGATCCAATATCAAATCCTTCCCAACCATCAGGAATATTTGTCCAATCAACGTTTTTATTTTCTGTATTTGGATCAAATTCTTTTCCAACTCTAGTATCAATTGGTAAAAGCATTTTTACACCTTTATCTTTTGCCTTTTGCATAAGTTCTAATGCTAAATCTAATTTATCTTCCTCACAAATTGAATTTCCTACTCCATATCCTTGAGCTTTGAAGAAAGTATATGCCATAGCTCCACCTATAAGTAAAGTATCAACTTTCTCTAAAAGACTATTTATAACACCAATTTTATCAGAAACTTTTTTTCCACCCAAAATTGCAACAAATGGTCTTTCTGGATTTTCTAATGCACTTCCTAGGAATTTTAATTCTTTTTCTATTAAAAATCCAGATACTGCTGGTAAATAACTTGCTACTCCTGTAGTTGAACTATGAGCTCTATGAGCTGTACCAAAAGCATCATTTACATAAACTTCAGCTAAACTAGCAAATTTTTTTGATAGTTCTTCATCATTTTCTGTTTCTCCTGCTTCAAATCTTACATTTTCAAGAAGCATTACTTCACCTTCTTTTAAGTCATTAGAAAGTTTAACAGAATCTTCTCCAACAACATCTTTGCTTAGTTTTACCTCTTTTCCAAGAAGTTTTGATAATTCATCTGCAACAGGTTTTAAAGAAAATTCTGGTTTAAATTCTCCCTTTGGTCTTCCTAAATGTGAACACAATATAACTTTAGCATTATTTTCTATTAAATATTTAATTGTATCTAATGCAGCAACAATTCTTCTGTTATCAGTAATATTTCCATTCTCATCTTGTGGAACATTAAAATCACATCTAACCAATACTTTTTTTCCATTAACATCAATATCTCTAACTGTTTTTTTCATTTCTAAACCTCCATAAATTATTTATATTATAGTGTTAATCATCACTAAACCTATTTAAATAATAGGTTTACTCATGGTTAACACTTATAAAATTATACATACATTTTGTCCTTATCAAATATAAAATTTGCTAAGGACAAATGTATTTATATATTACTAATTTAATTCAGCAAAATATTTAATTGTTCTAACCATTTGACTTGTATATGAATTTTCATTATCATACCAAGAAACTACTTGTACTTGATATGTGTCATCATATACTTTAGTTACCATAGTCTGAGTACTATCAAATAATGATCCATAAGTTATACCAATTATATCTGAAGAAACTAATGGTTCATCTGTATATCCATATGAAGCGTTAGCTCTTGATTTCATAAATTCGTTTATAGCTTCTGGTGTAACTTCTTTATCTGTTTTTACAGTAGCTACTAAAATTGTTGTAGATCCTGTAGGAACTGGAACTCTTTGTGCAGATCCAATTAATTTTCCATTTAATTCAGGTATAACAAGTCCTATAGCTTTAGCTGCACCTGTAGAGTTAGGAACTATATTAACAGCAGCTGCTCTAGCTCTTCTTAAATCATTTTTTCTATGTGGTCCATCAAGTACCATCTGATCTCCTGTATAAGCATGAACTGTTGTCATTATTCCTGATTGAATTGGTGCAAAATCATTTAATGCTTTAGCCATTGGTGCTAAGCAATTTGTAGTACATGATGCTGCAGAAATAATTTTATCATCAGCAGTTAATGTTCCTTCATTAACACCAAAAACTATTGTTGGTAGGTCATTACCAGCTGGTGCTGAAATAACAACTTTTTTTGCTCCTGCTTGAATATGAGCACTTGCTTTTTCTTTAGAAGTATAGAATCCTGTACATTCTAGCACAACATCAACATCTAATTCTCCCCAAGGAAGATTTACAGCATCTTTTTCTGCATATATTTTTATTGTTTTTCCATCAACAGTAATTGAATCTTCTCCTGCTGAAACTGTTTCTGCTTTGTCATATCTTTTTTGTGCAGAATCATATTTTAATAAATGAGCAAGCATTGCAGGGCTAGTTAAATCATTTATTGCAACTATTTCATACCCTTCTGCTCCAAACATTTGTCTAAATGCAAGACGTCCTATACGTCCAAAACCATTAATCGCTACTTTTACTGACATTTAATTTCCTCCATTCCGATGTTATTAACATCCTTCTAATTGGTTCCATAAAACCGATAATATTGTATATCAAAAAAGCGTACTTTGCAATACTTGTTTTTACTTTTTTATTTTAAAATTTATACTTTTATTTTTATCCTATATAAATATTTTGTCAAAAAAAGACTAGCATTATGCTAGCCCAATTTTTTACTAATCTTGAATTTTTGGTTGTGTATTTTCATTTTGAACGCCTTCTACATTTGGAACATTTCCATTAACTTCATTTTCTAAGTTAGACTTTTGTTTTTTCTTTTTTCCAAAAAAATTCAAATCTTGAAATAGAAAATCATGCAATTCTGGAAATTTAACTTTCTGAAATAGGAAATCATGAACTTCATTTAGAACTTTCTCTTCTTTTGGAGTCAACTCAATAACTATCGGTTTACTTAAATCTATTTCTTTAAATAGAAAATTTTTTATTCTACTCCATATACTAATTTTTTGTGGCAAATTTTGTGCATTAGCTTCTTCAGTTGAATCATATTCATTTAATTTATATTCACGCATTGCTTTTCCTCCTTAGTAAAAATAATCTAACTTGTTTATAATATACTATAAGAACATAATTTTAGCAATAGATTTTATATTAATTTTAAATTACCAAAATATTACATTTTAATTACTTTTTAATTTTCATATTATATAATTTTATTATAATTTTTATTGTTCTGCTTTTAATTCATTTTTTTCTATTTCTTTTATTTTTATTTTGCAACACTTATTTATTAAATTTTCGTTTGATTTCGTTTTTGCCATAATATAATTGGCAGTATGACCTTTATAATAATCATCTTCTTTTTCTTCAAACAAAACTTCAACTTCTTTTCCTATATATTCTTTTTGATATTCATACTCATTTTTATTAGATAATTCAATTAATAAATTACTTCTTTTTTCTTTTATATCTCCTGATATTTGATTTTCCATAATAGCAGCTTTAGTTCCTTTTCTAGGAGAATATTTAAAAATATGCATTTTATAAAATTTTATTTCTTTTAAGAAATTATAAGTTTTTTCAAATTCCTCATCTGTTTCACCAGGGAATCCAACAATAATATCTGTTGTTAATATACAATCAGAATATAATTCTCTAAGTCTTTTTACAATAATTCTAAATTCATTTGTTGTATATCTTCTATTCATTCTAGCTAGTGTTTCATCACATCCACTTTGAAGAGATAAATGAAAATGATGACAAATATTTTTTAAATTTTTTAATTTACTTATAAATTCTTCTGAAATTAAAAGTGGTTCAATTGATCCTAACCTTATTCTCTCTATTCCATCTATTTTATCCAAATTTTCTAACAAATCTATTAACTTATAATTATTTTCAAAATCTTTTCCATAAGAAGCAATATGAATACCTGTAATAACTATTTCCTTATAACCATTTTTAGCAATATCTTTAACTTCTTTTAAAATATTTTCTGGCTTTCTGCTTCTAACTCTTCCTCTAGCATAAGGTATTAAGCAATATGTACAAAATCTATCACATCCATCTTGAATTTTTACAACTGCCCTTGTTTTTTCTGTATATGTAACAGTTCCATATTCACAATACTCTTTTTCTTTAAAAACATCAGAGATATCTATATCTTTTTTATTAAATTTTATATAATCTTCAATATAACTAACAATATCAGATTTTTCATTTGTTCCAATACATAAATCAATTTCATTAATTTTTTCTATTTCATCTTTTGCCACTTGTACATAACAGCCACATGCCACAACAATTCCACGTGGATTTATTTTTTTTGCTTTTCTTAAAAACATACGCGACTTTTTATCTGAAATACTTGTAACCGTACATGTATTGACAATATAAATATCAGAAAATTGGTTAAAATCTACAATATCATAACCTTTTTGTTTAAATTTTTGAATCATTCCATTAGTTTCATATTGATTTACTTTGCAACCGTAAAGTATAAAAAGCTACCTTTTTCAAAATATCTCCTCCATTTTTGAACTTTTTTTATTATATTTCTTCTAATTTTATAAAATAACTATAATTCATTTGTGTCTTTTTCAGAAACGATTAGTCTTTCTCTTCTCTGTGCATCAATTACTTTGTTATAATTATCTATAACTTCTGTTAGTTTTTCAGTGTCTTTTACAATAACTGCTCCTGCTTCAATAGATATTGCTCCTAATTCAACTAATGAATCAATATTTCCAGTATTACTTAAAGTATATGAATCGATAATCATTGTTTTTCCTTTTATTGCTGAATCCAATATCATTTTATGTATTTCTCTTGTATATTCACCAAGAGCCATCTTCCTATCATTTTTTTCAACTTCATTTTCTGGTTTTGATGTATCGATCCCTGACTCAAGCATCACAATTCCATTATCGGTTTCTTCACAAAGAATATACCAATCACCTGTATCACTCATTGAAATTCTTATTCTATCTGCATCAGCAATTCCTAAATCACGTATTCCAAAATGACTCGCTACTTCAGATAAATGTATTGGATTATCTGCAAATGCACTATCTTTTCTATCGCACTTTTGTATCATTGTAGATATTGCTTCGACTTTATCCTGATCAATATCAAATCCTTTTCTTCTAAAAATATCTCTTGTTTTTATATATCTTACCCCATAATCTCCAACATAAATATTTGTATGAGTATGATCATCTGGAGCAAAATCATCATTATGTGCTATAAGTACTGCTCTACCAGAGTCAGAATATAATGTTCTTGAATGAGCTCCTGTATAAGTTTTTCCAGCTTCTAATGGAGCTACTGATGTTAAACTAGGTATTGTTGCTCTTTTTTCTGGAGATAAGTTTATAACTAAATCATCGCAACCTAATCCCATTCCAACATCTTTAATTAACATTGATTGATATTGTTCTTGTGTAATTCTTCCACTTTCTAATAATTTCTTCAATTTGATTCTATCAGTTTCAATCATTCTTTTAGCAGTTTCTTGATATACTTCCATTATTTCATCAAAGCCACCAACTTGTTTTAATTGACTTTCAACTTTATGTGGAATTTCTACATTGTCAAAGCAAACTCTATTACCATTTCTCCAAGTCCAACTTTGAGAAACAATACCCATCGAACGCCCAGTTTCATCTAATTCTTCAACTACAAACAAAGCACCATTTCTTTCTGTTGCAGAATGTATCATTGATGATTCACCAGGTTGCCCTTCTCCAATTGTCTGACAACAATTAGTAATCTCTCCAATAGCAAAATGAAGTGGATCATCCATTCTTACAATTCTACCTCTAAATCGTCTAGTTTCAAATTGCTCTTGTGGAACTGTTTGATATTCTCTTTGCTTCATATCTTTAAACAATTTTAAAGCTATTTTTGCTTGTTCTTCTGATAAACCAGCCTCTCTTGCTTGATATATAACCTCATGCTCACCTTTTCCAACTTCAATATTTGGATATGCATCTTTTGACAATTTGACTAATAAATCTTCTGGAGTCAATGTTCCTTCTGTATATCTAGTATTAAATCCAACATCTTCTAAATATGAATCAAATTTAGTAGCTAAAATGGTGAATTTAGAATACAGATCCGGATTAGCTATAAATTCATCTTTATGTTTTAAGAAGTAATCTCTAAATTTTTCAGAATAAGGAAGTTTTATAGCTGAAAACATATTTTCTGCTTTTCCATAAGTAAATAATCCTCTATATTCTTCATTAGTTAGTAATTCATAAACTTTTGCTTTTTCTTCTTTGCTTAATTCTCTTAAACCAATAGTAGCTTTTGTATCTATTTCTAGTCCAGATTCTTCTGGATAAATCATTTTGTCTAATACTTCTGCCTCTTCATATGTTAGTTTTTCTGGTCTATAGCATAAATTTGATGTTATTTTTCTTATCCATCCTTTCCCTATTTTGCTTGCCTCAACTTCTAAGTCTTGGACTACTGAATGATTTAATTTTTCACTCCATTCTGGATTAGAACTTAATTCATCAGCAAAAGAAATCAACTCTTCTAAATGATCTGTTACATGTGGAGAATAATATGCTTGTCCATCTTCTCTTACTCTTCTAAATTCTTTTTCTAAATACTCTCGTACCAAATTTGGATCTATTTTTTCAGATTTTTTTAAACTATACTCTAATGCATTTCTATAGTGTATTTTAATCATATTTTTAGTCTTTTGATTTTCTTCAATAGATGTATCTATTACTATTGAATTATTTTCTCTAACTGAATCTAATTTTTGAGATGTGCTTATAACTATTACTTTTTCTATTAATTGATTCACTTTTTCATTGTCGACTTTGACATTGTTTTCTGTTAGTATTTCAGTAATTAATGATGTTATATCTTTATCATACCCTTCTTGTATTTTTTTATTTAAAGTCATAAAAAGTTTACAAGTAGATTTTGATGTAATTTTTTCTGGTGTTAGCATAAGTCCAGGAAATCCCTCTAAAAGCTTAGAAATAACCTTTAGATTTCCTATTATTTCAAATTTTTTTTCATAAAGAGATTTAATTGCCTCATCATGTTCATATATTCTACTTAAAGTATCTTCATCAATTTCTGGAATTTTTAATAAATTTTTTGCCTCATCATACCCTAAGAATCCAAGCATATGTCCTAATATTTGCTCATAACTGTCTCTTGAAAATCTATTTGAACTATGTAGCATATTTGATGACGATAATTCCTTATATTGTCTTAATGTTTCTCTTGAGCGTTTTTCTGGTTCTAAATATAATACAAAACCAGGATTTTTTATAAAATCTTCAACATAGCCTCTTTTTAAAGATTCGAATTTATTCTTAAATTCTTCATCTTGTAATCTTACTTCAAATTCTTCTTCACTTAATTTTTGCCCTTGCATTAATTCTTCTTTTGCATATTGTTCAGGGTAATTATCTATTATTTCTTTTAATTTGTTAGCATTTTCTGAATTAAAGCAATAAAGTTCAAAAGCACTTTGATCTATTTTATATAAATCAACAATTGTTTTAATATCAAATATTTTTGTTATGTTTTTTACTGCATCTGCATTCTGTAACAAATCAAATGATTTTCCAACTAAAAATTCTTGATATTCTTCATTAGTCAAATCTTGTAGTGTAAAATTGTGTAGATTAGCACTATTTTTTTCTTTTCCTTCTTCAAAATAAAGTGAATAAAACTTTGCTTTTAACTCTTTTGGTGCATTTTCATCTAAAATCAAGTCTGGATGTTTAGCCTTAAAGAAATCTGGTATATAAGGCTCACCATATTCAAGAGCGCCAGATAATATCTTGGCTTCAACTTTGCTTTCAAGAAAGTTTCTAAAATCATCTAAATCTTTTATTTCTTCAAATGATAATTTAAATTCTTGTTGAACTTTTCGTTGATACATTTCTGCCATCTTTACTGTCTTTGAATTATCATTTAAAAAATTTAAAATAACACTTTCAGAACCTTCTAATTTTCTTAATTCTTTAAAAAATGAAGCATATTCATACTTATCTGTATCTCTAAAATATAATATAGGACTTTGAATACCTAATTCAAAATCTCTTCCCTCTAGGAAATTTATCCATTCAGGATGAATTACAAGATCTTCTATATCAATCGTTTTTGTATAAAATTTATCTTGCAAATCCTGTGGTGCATCTTCTGCTAAAAACATTCTAGGAAATTTATCTTTGAACTTTTGAGTAAAATCTCTAAAATCTATTGGCTGTATTTCACTATATTTCCATTCTGTTGGTCCTTCAACAATCATTCTTCTAACACATTCTTCAAAATCCTCCATAGAATATGGAGCACTCAAATCATCTAACTGTTTAGTTCTATGATATATAGTTCTATTTGGATCATGTACATTTGAAGCATAATGGAAATAATAATCATACATTTTTTTAGCAAGTTCAAAATCATTTTTCGAAAAAACATTTCCATTTGCCCTATCAAATTCCATTACAGTTTCTAAACCATATTCAGCAAATAGTGAGCGTACTCCATCATCTTCAAATAGTTTAGGAGAAATACCATAACTCTCGATTTGTTCTTGAGTCGTATATTGCATTATTTTTTCTAATTCTTCTCTATCATACTCTGACAATCTACTTTGTACTACTTCTAATGAATAGTATCTCTCTAATGACTTTTTAGTATCTAGTTCTAAATATTCACTATTATCACTATTTAGTATTTCTATAACTTGTGCTTGTACATTTTTAAAATTTTCCTCTTTAGTTGCTTCAATATCAATGCTTCTAACAACACTAAAAAGAAGACTTGGTTCTGTAATCATTCCATCAGCAATGTCTGAAAAATTTTCAAATAGATAAAAGATTTTTTCTTCTGTTATATCTTCAACTTTTTCTTGAGAATATCTAAATTCTGAAAATTTACTCAAAAATTTTTTTCCTCTAAACATTTCTGCATTTTCATGAACATCTCTTAAAGTTAAATTTTTACGCCAATATCTTGATGCAAGTTCATCATCTTCCCCAAAATCAATTATCTGTTCTTCTGGAATGAATACTCCAATATTTGGAATATTAATTATTTTCTGATATGTATTAACATCTAGATAAGTTCTTGATAATACATCTTCTACATTTTCTGTTATTATAGTCTTTATTACATCTTCTGTTATTTCTTCTTGATAATCTTCTAAACTAAATATTATTGAATCAGATATATTAGGAATATCAAACCATTCTGGTTCTATCAATCTTGCAATTTCTGGTTTTACTTTTTCAAAGAACTTTACTGTGTTGCTTGATGCTCTTCTATTTTCTATTTGATCATAAAGCTCATATCTTATAATATCTTCTATTTGTAAGAATCTCCTATAATATCTTTCTCTTACTTCTTGTGGTAATGCTTTGTCTATAAATTTATCTGGATATTGAATCATAAATTCTTCATCAAAAGATTCTTCATCATATTTTTGATTTTCAAAATCAAAATTTCTTACATTGCATCCCTTAAGTCTTACATAGTTTTCTGAATCAACTTCATGAATTATATTAAAATCAATATTAGCACCTGTCCCTGAAAAATCAAATCCAAAATCATAAAAGCCTTCATATTCTTCAAATGGAATATCAGACAAATTGCTAGTATGTACTTCATCAATTAGTTGATCTAATTCACCTACTAGCTTTTCTAGGTCTTCCTCTGTTAGTTGTATTTCCTCTTTTTCAATTTTATTTGCTAAATTAAATATTTCAGCAACTCTTTCTTTTATTTCTCTAAATCTTTTTAAAGATAATTTTGGCATAACTAAAACATTCCTTTTCATTTTTATTTATTTTTACTTATTTTCTAAAAAATAACTTTTTTATTTTTTCAAATATTCGCTTATACCAAGGGTTAACAACTTCTATTAAAGATGTTTCATTATTACTTTCAACTTCTGTTTTTATTTTCTTATTTTCATCTTTTAAAATGTAATTAGCTTTTTCTTTTACGAATAAATCAGTTTTTATTTCTCTAAATTTATTTGTATATTCTTTAAAATACTCATCAAGATTTATTTCTTGCCCTGATGGATACATTATTTTCTTTTTATAATAGAATTTATTTATCTTATCATTTAATTCTTCTTTATTTAATAGAGAGCTATTTACAAATACATTTTGTGAATTAGCAAGTGTAATAAAATCATATGCCATACTTGGATTTTTTGTATAGATAGTTGCACCTTTTGGTTTTTCGTTTTTTATCTTTTCTAAAGCACTTTCTAAAGTACTATCTATTATTTCAAAATTTATATTTTTAGTTTTTAATCTGTCCATTTCTCTTTTTATTTCTGAATCAAATGCATAATCTTCGATATAAATTATATTTTTTTCTGAAAAGCTCTTTTGTTTTATATTAACTTTACCATTTTCAATTTCAACAATCTCATCAAATTCTTCATACATACATTCTTCAAAAGGTAATATCATTAAGGTATTGCGACTAATATTAAACTTTGCAAGTGCCTCAACAAAAATAATTAAAACCATATTAGATAAACTTAATTCATAATACTCTGTTTGTGATATTGTAATTGTATTTCTTGATTTAATTCCACCTACAAAATATTTAATAACATCTAGCACATTATTAGTTTCAACAACTATATTTCCAATAGGTACTGGAAAATCTCCACTATAATAATTCTTTCCTTGTTTGTAATTATTAGATTTTTTATAAAAATCACTTTCTTTGTATGCTTCATTAAAAGCATTTAAAATATCATTAAATGATATTTCTGCCTTTAACATTTCTATCATTTTCTCAAAATTTTCTTTATTATCTATCAATCTTAATAAAATATAATCTAAAACTTTTTTTGATAAATCTGGAGTGTCATTTAAATTATATATTCTAAAAGCATTATTTAATAATTTTATTTCTTCCATAAGTCCCTCCCAATAAAATAACATCTTATAAATTTTATAGTATTTATTTTATTGTTTTATCTTATTTTTTCTATTATATTTTTCTATCAAAAAATCTTTTTTGTACTATAAATCTACATTAAATACTATATCAAAAACATCCAAAAAGCACAAGAGTATTTCCGTTACATCTTTTTAATAAAATTATTTTAAAATGTAAAGCTTAGATTTTAATGCAATCTCTTCAAATAATTATGCAGGTGATTGCTTGTCTTACTTTTGTTGGTAACTTTTGCTACACTTCATGTATAACAGGGGGTTTTCAAATACAAAAAAAAAACACTACAGACAGTCGTCTGTAGCATTTTCTGAACGGTTAATAATACGTACGGAAATAGTTCTGCCCACCATCTCCGTAGTAGTAATACTCCCAGGTATACTCTGAGTCTGACGCATGGTTAAAATAATAAACCACAGCATCTTTTACGCTTTGTGTCACCTGTGAAGTAAATTCGTAATCCGGTAGCCATCCTTCAAACTGACCGGGCTGATCTTTAGCATCCCTGACAGAATTAATCCCGTCAAATTCAGGATGCTCACTATCATTAAATACCCTATTCATAACCACTGCGGCCACTTTGGCCTTTTCATCCACAGCTATCCAATCCGAACCATATTCTCTTCCAACGAGGTTGCAGAGCAGATACACATCTGCCTGAGAAATAGGCAATTCCCATATGTCAGTGTATATCTCCTCATAAGAATCGTAAGTTTCCTGAGTGGTGGTATCATCTTCATTCTCCACCCAATTATACTCAGGAATGATTACTTCCGGTTCTATAGGAATAATCTCTGCAGTAGTTGTGGTAGTAGTTTCTTCAGGTACCACTTCTACTTCTGGTGTAGAAGTAGTTATAGCTGTTGTTTCTTCTGCAACTTCTACTTCCGGTGCAGAAGTGGTTATCGCAGTTGTTGTTACTGCTACTTCCTCCGGGCTACTTTCTTTACTTTCTTCCTGCACATTACTACTAATAACTGTAGCAGGCTCCTCAATAGGCATTTCGCCATTTGAAAACGGAGCATGTGCATTTACCACAATAGCACCAACGATAATCACTGCTGAAAAAGTAGCAATACCTGTGGCAATTTTTTTGTGACCTTCCATCAAAGCCATTAACCGCTCACCAGCCGTTTTTAAAGTATTGCAGTACTCTCTGCTAATTGCTTTTACCTCGGCTGTCATCTCTTTTAAACTCTTCTTGCTCGTCATTTTTAAATCCTCCAATACCGTTTTACGGCTTTTTTTAAATTTGGGCAAAATCCCATATTTATATTATACTACAAAATATTATAGTTGTCAATTTGTGCATATATATTGATAAAACCTTTATATAATAAGAAATTTTCAGAACGTTCCTAATATATAATAATTAAAAACTATTTGTATTTATTTTTATATTATACTCCTGTAACCACATTTCTACCTGACATAAATATGCCATTAATTGTGGTCCAGTCATTAATTGCCCAAACCAAGGTCTTTTAAATGCTGTTCCATCTGTTCTTATTATATCCCAAATATAATTTTCATTTAATAATTGCTTAATTTTAGATTCTTGATTATTCATAATTTTTGTCAATTCTGCCTTTATAACTTTTAAATAATTAGGATTATGTGTTTTTGGATATGGACTCTTCTTTCTGTATATTATTTCTTCTGGAAGTAAATCTTCCATACAATATCTTAATAATCCTTTTTCCCTACCCTTATATGCTTTCATTTCCCATGGAATATTCCATAAGTACTCTACTATTCTATAATCACAAAAAGGAACTCTTACTTCAAACCCACTATACATACTCGTTCTATCAGTTCTATCTAACAATGTTTGCATAAACCAATTTGAGGTTAAATAAATTAGTTTTCTATGATTTATAGTTTCTTTAGAATCTATATCTAAATATTGTACATTAGAAATACTATTTTCATATTGACTATCTACATATTCTTTTAAATTTATTTTCTTTGATATATCTGGATGTAATAAATTTTGTCTTTCTTTTATGGCAAGTGACCATGGAAATGTATCACTATTTATTCCGTCTTCTCTAAAATACCATGGATACCCTCCAAATATCTCATCAGAACATTCTCCAGATAATGCAACTGTCATATAATTTTTTAATTTCTTGAAAAAAAGTAAATATGATGAATCTACATCTGCCATTCCAGGAAAATCTCTTGCTATTACAGAATCTTTTAAACCATCAACCAATTCTGGTGTATCAAGCATAATTGTTTGATGTTCTGTTTCGAATTTATCTACCATTAACTTTATATAATAATTATCTGAATTTGGTTGAAAATCGCTTTTAACAAAATTTTTATCATTATCAACATAATCAACTGAAAATGTTTTTAATTTTTTCCCTTGTTTTTTATAGTAATTACTTGCTACAGCTGTTATTATACTAGAATCTAAACCTCCAGATAATAATGTACACAAAGGAACATCTGATACCAATTGCCTTTCTATTGAATCTTTCACCAAAAATTTTATCTTTTCACACGTTGTTTTAAAATCATCTTTATGTTCTTTTGTTTCTAATTTCCAGTATTCAGTATCATATATATTATTTTTTGTAACCACTTTATAATGTGCAGGTTGTACTTCTTCTATATTTTTAAATGGTGTTCTTCCTGGTGTATGACTTGGTCCAATTCCAAATAATTCACAAATTTCTCTACTACCTATTTCAGGATTATAATTTGGAAATTTTAGTATTGATTTAATTTCTGAAGCAAATACAAAATTATCTTCTAATATCGTATAATATAAAGGTTTAATTCCAAATTGATCTCTTGCTAAAAAAAGCTCTTCATTTTTGGAATCCCAAATAGCAAAGGCAAAAATTCCATTTAAATACTTGCAAACATCTTTACCATAAAAAATATATGACTTTAATAAAATTTCTGTATCAGAGTAACCTCTAAATTTAAATCCATTGTCTTTCAATACTTCTTTTAATTCATCACAATTATATAATTGTCCATTATATACTATAGTATATGTATTACCATTGTGAATTTCACTCATTGGCTGTTTTCCATTTTCTTTATCAATTATACATAATCTTCTATGTCCTAAATTCACGTGTTTATCTATATATACTCCATATTCATCAGGTCCTCTTTTTTCTAATTGTTTTACCATTTCCTCAATTATATAATTTTGACTAGAAATATCTTTTTTAAAATTAACATTTCCGAACTATTCCACACATAAAAAAACTCCTTACATATAAATAATATTATATTTTATGCAAGGAATTTTAAATTTATTCCACAAATTTTATTTTACTTTCTCTTTTATTTTTACCAAAGTATTTAATGCATCAATTGGCGTTAATTCGTTAACATTTATTTTATCTAATTCTGATGCTATTTCGGCTAACTTTAAATTATAAAAATCAAATTGTCCGCTCAACTTGTTTTTTATCTTCTTTTTCTTCTTTAAATTTGGTTTCAGTATGTTCTAAACTATTTAATATTTTATTTGCTCTTGTTACTACCTGTTTTGGTACACCTGCTAGTTTTGCAACATGTATTCCATAACTTTCATCAGTACCACCTTCTATAATTTTTCTTAAAAAAATTATATCTTCACCTTTTTCTTTTACTGCAATTGAATAATTTTTTATTCCTTCTGTTTTTTCTGCCATTTCTATAAGTTCATGATAATGTGTTGCAAATAAAGTTTTACATCCTATTTTACTTATATATTCAGCTACTGCCCATGCAATTGATAATCCATCATATGTAGAAGTACCTCTTCCTATCTCATCTAAAATTACTAAACTATTTTCTGTAGCATCTTTTAAAATATTGGAAACTTCCATCATCTCAACCATAAATGTACTTTGCCCCATACTTAAATCGTCTGATGCACCAATTCTTGTAAAGATTTTATCAACTATTCCAATTCTAGCTTCAGATGCTGGAACAAAACATCCAATTTGAGCCATTAAAGTAATCAATGCTACTTGACGCATATATGTTGATTTCCCAGCCATATTAGGGCCTGTTATTATTGCAACTCTGTTTTCTGTTTTATCTAATATTACATCATTTTGAACAAACATACCTTGTTCAAGCATAGCTTCTACTACAGGATGACGACCATCTTTTATTTCTATAATACCAGAATTATCAACTTCTGGGCAAACATAATTATTATTTTCAGCAACAATAGCAAAACTTGATAATACATCTACTTTTGCTATACACATTGAGGATTTTTGAAGCCTATTTATATTTTGTGAAATCTGAGTTCTTATTTTTACAAATTCTTCATATTCAAGATTCACAATTTTTTCCTCTGCTCCTAATATTTTTGTTTCAAGGTCTTTTAATTCCTCTGTTATAAATCTTTCTCCATTTGTTAATGTTTGTTTTCTAATAAATCTATCTTCTGGTACCTGCTTTAAAAATGATTTTGTAACTTCTATATAATATCCAAAAACTTTTGTATATCCAACTTTTAAATTCTTTATTCCAGTAGCTTCTCTTTCTCGTGCTTCTATGTTTAATATCCATTGTTTTCCATTAGTAGATATTTCCTTATATTCATCTATTTCTTTATTATATCCAGATTTTATTATTCCACCCTCTTTAACACTAATTGGTGGCTCTTCTACAATGGACTTTTCAATAAGTTCAAAAATATCTTGTAGTTCATCTAAATCATTATAAATATTTTTTAAAAGACTTGAATTTGTTATACTTAATGTATTTTTTAATTCAGGAAGTTTGCTAAGAGAGTTTTTAAGAGAAATTAAATCTCTAGCATTTGCGTTTCCATAAGCTATTTTTCCTGCTAATCTTTCTATATCATACACTTTACGAAGAGCTTCAACAATATCTCCTCTTAGCATAATATTATCCTTAAGTTCGCCTACAGCTTCTAACCTATTATTTATTTCTTTTATATCCAAAAGAGGATCATTTATCCATCTTCTTAAAAGTCGTCCTCCCATAGAAGTAGATGTTTTATCTAAAACCCATATCAAAGTTCCTTTTTTAGATTTATCTCTCATTCTTTCAGTAAGTTCTAAACTTCTTCTTGCATTTATATCTAATGACATATACTTTTGGACTTCATATATTTTTATTTTATTTATATGTCCTAATTTTACTTTTTGCGTTTCTGTAAAATAATTTAATAAACCATTTATTGCAGATATAACAAAATTATCATCTTTATCTAATTTTTCAATTTTTTCATCTCTACTATCTACTAAATTATATAATTTTAATAAATCTTTAGACTCTTCTGAAAAATTTTCATCATCTCTAATTGTAATAAATGTATTAGATCTATCTTTCATAATTTCAAGTTCATCTTTTGAATTTCCCATTGCATCATTTACTACAAGCTCAGCAGGAGTAAATCTAGCATATTCATCAAGTAATTTTTCAAAATTATTTTCATCTAATTTTATTTTGGTAGCATAAAAATCTCCTGTACTTATATCGCAAACAGCAATTCCATAATATAATCCCTTTTTTACTATTGACATTATATAATTATTTTTCTTTTCTTCAAGCATATTAGACTCAATAACAGTACCTGGAGTTATAACTCTAATTACATCTCTTTTTACAATTCCTTTTACTTGCTTTGGATCTTCTAATTGCTCACAAATAGCTACTTTATAACCTTTATTTATAAGTCTTGATACATATAAATCAACAGCATGATGTGGAACTCCACACATAGGAGCTCTTTCATCTAATCCACAAGCTCTCCCTGTTAATGTAATCTCAAGTTCTCTTGAAGCTGTGATTGCATCATCAAAAAACATCTCATAAAAGTCTCCAAGTCTATAAAACAATAAGCAATCCTTATATTTTTCTTTTGTTTGCATATAGTTTTGCATCATAGGTGATAATTCTGCCATTTTTATTAATACTCCTTCATAAAACACTTTTTACACACAATATTTTTATAATTCTTCTAAATTTATTTCATCTTCATCTAAATCAAATAAATCTATTCTTTCCATTATTAATTCTTCTAATCTATTTTTTAATCCATTCTTTATAAAAAATTCTAAACGCTTCTCTAAATAATTTGAATTAAATGTTAATATTTCTCCATTTCCTTTTAATACAATATTAAACTTATCTTCTGGCAAAATGAGTTGTAACATTTTTATATTTTGTTCTAAATTACTACCTTCTACTGTAAGATATTCTGGATTCATTCCTATTACTTTACTTATTTCATCCTCATCAACATATTTTTTTAATGTGTTGATATTAGTTTCTATATCTTTGGGATCACAAACTATAAAAAAAGGATTTTCCATTAAATCATCTTGTATAGAATTTATATCTATTCCTTCATGATGCATTATTTCAAATTTTAAAATAATACTTTGAAAATCACTTTCTCCTTCAAGCATATCAATTATATATTGAGTAAAATTATCATCTATATTTAAATCTATCATATATTTTTTAAATTCTTTTATATCATTCATATTATGGTTCTCCTTATAAAATTATTAATATAATTTGGATCAACTTTTATATCAAATTTTTCTTGAGTATATTTTTAATTACTGAACAATTTCACCCTCTAGATACCATTTATGATTTGATAAGATTTTTACTTTAACTAAATCTCCAATCTCCACTTTTTCTATAGGCTTAAAAACTACAACTTTATTTGAATCAGTTCTTCCAGTTAACATGTTTTCATTGTTTTTACTTTTCCCTTCAATTAAAATTTCTTGAATTGTACCTAAATATCTATTATTTATCTCATCAATTCTTTTATCATATAAATCTTTTAATTTATTAAAACGTTTATGTTTAACGTCATCTGGTACTTGGTCTTCTCTATTTGCAGCAATTGTTCCTTCTCTTTTTGAATATATATACATATATATTTGTTCAAAATCTACTTTTCTAACAATATCTAAAGTATCTTCAAATTCTTCATCTGTTTCTCCAGGGAAGCCTACTATTAAATCTGTTGTAAAAACAGCATCAGGAATTTTTTCATTAACTTTTTTTACCAGTTCTAAAAAATCTTCTTTTGAATATTTTCTATTCATTTCCTTTAATACTTTACTATTTCCAGCTTGAAGGGGCATATGTATTACTCTAGAAATATTTTTGTTTTTTGCCATAACATCAATAACATCATCTTTAAAATCACTTGGATATGGTGATTCAAATCTAATAATTTCTATTCCAGGAATTTTTGCAACAGAATCTAATAAATCGGCAAAATTTTTTATTTTATTATTTCCAACATAAGAATTAACACTTTGTCCTAAAAGTGTAATTTCTTTATATCCCTCTTTTGAAAGTTCTTCTATTTCTTTTAATATAATTTCTGGATTCCTACTTCTTTCTCTTCCTCTAACATATGGTACAATACAATATGTACAAAACTTATTACATCCATACATTATTGTAACAGAAGCTTTATATTTATCTTCTCTTTTAACAGGTATTCCTTCTACAATCTCTCCATCTATATTTATAACATCTTTTACTTTTTTTCTTTCTGCTAAAACTTTATAAATATTTTCAGGTAAATTATGAATAGTATGAGTTCCAAAAATTATATCAACATATTTATAACTGCTTTTTAACTTTTCTATCATTGAAGGTTCTTGCATCATACATCCTCCAATTGCAACTAATGTTCCTTTTTCTTCATGTATTCTTTTTATTTCACCTAATTTACCAAATAATTTTTCTTCAGCATTTTCTCTAACACAACATGTATTAAATAAAATAATATTTGCTTCTTCATCATTATCGGTTTTTGAAAATCCCATTTCTTCAAGCATACCTGCAATTTTTTCAGAATCGTTAATATTTAATTCACATCCGAAAGTGTTTATTTTATATTTATAATTTTTTCCTTCTATTTCGTATTTTACTTTTTTAGTATATTCATCAGAATAATTTATCAATTTAATCTCCTCCTAGAACATCAATATTTTATAACATTTAATACCACTTTTCAACATTTTTAAACAATTTTGTATTGATTTTTGGTAAAACCTTTATATACTAAGGATTTTGGAGAAATCTCTATTATATAAAAAAAGCGGACGTTCAACAAACGCCCTATAAAATAAATAATTTTTTATTTTGTACAAAAAATAAGTTTTCTTATTATAATTTAAAAAATTTATATGTTTGACCTAGATTTTCATTTATTTCTACAAAATATCCAGAATATATTGAACCTTCCGAATTTTCAAAATTTACATTACAATTTACATTACATACAAAATCTTCGTTTAAATTATTTTTCACATGAATAGTAAAACTAATTTTAGGTTTAATATTATCCAAATTGATATCTATATCTTTTAAAACTCTTCCATCATATGAAATTGAGCTATTTTTTGGAACTGAATAATTAGTATAAATATTATCATTTATATAGCTTAATGAAATTGGATTTGAGCAATCTGTAAAAAAAACAGGTGTATTATAAAACTCCTCATCATTCTCTTCATTTTTATATATTATATCATAATTCAACTTGTCTTGTATTTTATCGAAATCCAATTCTCTAAATTTTCCAATATTAAATGGATTTTTGTAATACATATTTTGAGCAGATCCTATTCTTTTAGGTAATTCTATTTTAAAATTATCTAAATACATTTCTTTTATTGTATTTTCTTCTGTTAGCTCTTCAATTTCATAATGATTATCTATATAAATTGCTATATCTGAAAATTGAAATATATTAAAATCTTGCAGATTGTCACTATTATCTTTTGCTTCTGCTCCACTATAAGTAATTATTTTTGATATTCTAAAAATTGTATTCTTATTTTTATCATATACACTTTCAGCATATTTTGTATCTATATTTCTCCAATAATTTTCAATTAATACAAATCTTATTCCTATCATAATAAGAAACACCATTAATATTCCTAAAAATAAAAGTAATAATATTGCTTTTTTTTCTTTATTCACTAGACTTCTCCTTTGTAATATTACTATAAGTTTTCATATAATTGTTTCATATATTTAAAAACTTTATTATGCCATTCTTTATCACTAGCATATCTAACATTTACACCAGCAACAGTATTTCCATTATAATATATTCCTGTAGCTATTTCTCCATTTGAAAGAACAGTTCCTACTGGATTAACATATTTTTTTGATAAAGCATCTGCTAAAACTTTTATACCATCATAATAATCTTCAAATCCAACCGCACTCTCATATGGTGAAGAATCATATGCTCCATATCCAAAAAGATTTTTCTTTTCTCTAGCTATTTTAGAAGTTCCCCAAGCACTTTCATGAATTCCAATTGATGCTAAAAATACTCCATTAATATTATATTCTTGATCTGCTTTATAAAAATCCTCTGCAGTAGAAGAAAATACATTATTTCTATCATATATATTATTTGATAGTATTTTCTTAAAATCCTCTAATTTTAAACCACTTGATTTATTTAATGGCATGTCCTCTGATACAGATAATTTTAATTTCTGAATTCTATTATCTTCTATTATAGTAGGGGTAGCAGTTGCAGAAGTTAAAGCTGAACATTGGATATATCCTTCAGAATCTTCATATTTAACTTTACACCACTCTCCACTCATTTCAATTAAAACTGCTTCTATACTTGATGGAATAGTAGCTATATCTGTACTTCCCTCGTCAGGTTTATCTTTTATTGCCACTGTATTCGTAGCATAAATTGTATCACCTAAATGTATTTGATTATTTTTTAAAAATTCTGAAGTTCCTACTCTAACTTTTTGAACTAATGGTTCACTAGTAATTACTTCATCAATTAAATTTTCTTCAATCATTTCATCATTTTCATAAGTTTTTATAACAGTAACATCTTCAGAACCATTTTCCCCTTCTTGATCCACTATTTCTTCACCTAAAGGTAAATTAGCATCCTCAGTATATTGAGTTTCAAATTCTATATCTCTAACTTCTTCAATTAATTCTTTTGTTTTTAATATACTAACATTTTCTAATAATATATTTTCCATATCTATTGCATTATTATTAGCTTCAAACTCAACTGCAGATATAGCTTGTACATTTTCATCTGTATATGTATCTGTGGCAAATGCATAAATATAATTTGCAAAAACTCCAATAGAAATACACATTATTGTTATTAAATCTATAGCAATTAATTTTTTTAATCTATCTTTAACCTTTTGCTCAGCTTTTAAAAAGAAATTATTTTCTTCAAAATGCGCTATATCTCTATCATCATAATCAGTATCTTCATAATTTTTTCTGATATTATCAATTCCTTTAAAAGCATTAGTTATTCTTTGAAGATTATCATATTTATTTTCATTTTCTTTTTCAAAATCCAAAATTTTATTCATGTATCCCATACCTTTTTATAATTTACATATTAATTATATAATAAATAAATTTTTATGTCTACATTATTTTATTTTTATTATTAAACAAATAATTCCTTTTTGGGTAAATCATTTATATACAAATATATATTCCTAATAAAATCAAATAGACGCCCAATGAGCGCCCTGCAGAAGAACTAAACATCAAATAAACCCAAACTATTAATCTACTTTATTTAATAGTTTGGGTTTTTTTATTTCATAATTATTATCTTTCATCATCTATTTTTTCTTTATTATCTTTATTATCTTTATTATTATTTTTATTGTCTTTAATTTCTCCATCTATAACTAATTCCACTATAGCTTCTTTCTCAAATCCATTTTGTGGCTCATTAATGTTTTCTATTACCATTCCATTTCTAAAAGTAGTTTCTCCTGTTTTTGGATCATCTCTAAACATAAATTCTTCTATTTTACTAGCATTAGCTTCATTATAAATTACTTTTATTTTTTTACCATTTTCATCTTTTATTTCTCTTGTAATTCTATTTTTTAACTCTTTTGACATATTATTTTAACCTCCAAAATCTAAGTTAGTACTATTTAATTTTAGCATATTTTTTCAATTATGTCAACATATCTACGTGAAAATTTGTTATTTTGTCAAAAGTTAAATTATTGGAGTCTTTATATGTTATTATCACTTAAATTTTCGTTTTTTAGAATTTTTGAATTATTTATATATTTTTTAAAAATTGCTTTATTTCCTTTTTCTTTTATAACGTTTAAATATGCAGAATATGAATTAATTGAATTTGAAATATTCTCTTCTATAAAATTATCTCTTTTAATTGCTCTTTCAATAGCATAGTTATATTTAAATTCTTTTATTTTATTCTTAAACCAACCTATTATTTTATTTTCTTTTTTTACAACTAATGATGTTTCTGTTGATTTTTTTGAATATTCACTTTCCCAAAAATTCAAATAAAATCTAGGTTCTAATTCTGTTTTATATTCTTTTATTTTTAAATCACATTCTTTGCATTTATTCAATGTACTCTCAAAAATATCAGCAAAATTTACATCTTCATTTTGAGATAAATTAGAAATATCTTCTTTTTCTTTTAATTCAATTAGAAGATTATTTCTTTCTTCTATAAATTCTTTTAATTGTTCTATTTTATCATTAGTTTTTTCCATAAATACTCTCCTGTTTTAATTATATAAAGGATATTTTTTAGTTATATTATTAACACTTTCTGCTACATCTTGTTTATTATTTTCAAAATCAGTTGCCACTAGATTAATAAGTTTAGCAATTTCTACCATATCATCTTCTTTAAAACCTCTAGTAGTAACAGCAGGCGTACCAATTCTGATTCCACTAGTAATTGTAGGTTTTTCAGTATCAAATGGAACTGCATTTTTATTAACAGTAATTCCCACTTCATCTAAATATTTTTCCATTTTTTTACCTGTTATTTTTTTATTCCTTAAATCAATTAAAATAAGATGATTATCTGTTCCTCCAGATACCAAATTAAATCCTAATTTTAAAAGTTCTTCTGCTAAAACTTTAGCATTTTTTACAACTTGCTTTTGATATTCTTTAAACTCTGGTTTTAATGCCTCTCCAAAACATACTGCTTTAGCAGCAATAACATGCATCAATGGTCCTCCTTGATATCCTGGGAAAATTGCTTTATCTATTATTTTTGCATATTCATTTTTACAAAGAATCAATCCTCCTCTTGGACCGCGTAAAGTTTTATGAGTAGTAGACGTAACAATATCTGCATATTGTACAGGATTTTGATGTAATCCTGCTGCAACTAAACCAGCTATATGTGCCATATCAACCATAAATATAGCTCCAACTTTATCTGCTATTTCTCTAAATTTTTTAAAATCTATTTCTCTTGGATAAGCACTTGCTCCAGCCAATATTAATTTTGGCTTATATTCTAATGCTAATTTTTCTACTTCATCATAATCTATTCTTCCTGTTTCTTCTTTAACACCATATGGAATAAAATTATATAATTTTCCAGATGCATTTACAGGACTTCCATGAGTTAAATGTCCTCCATGAGCAAGATTCATTCCAAGAACAGTATCACCAGGATTTAAGACTGCTCCATAAACAGCTAAATTACTATTTGCTCCACAATGAGCTTGAACATTACTATGTTCTGCTCCAAATAGTTCACAAGCTCTGTCTCTAGCTAAATTTTCTACTATATCTACATATTCACATCCCCCATAATATCTATGACCTGGATAACCTTCTGCATATTTATTAGTTAAATAACTTCCCATTGCTTCCATTACACTATTACTAACAAAATTCTCTGAAGCAATTAACTCAATTTTATTTCTTTGTCTATTTAATTCTAACTCTATTGCATTAAAAACCTCTTCATCTGTATTTTTTAAATTATCAAAACTTGGCATATTATTATTCTCCTTATGATATTTTCATCGATTGTTATCATATAATAAGTATAAATTTTTTTCAATAGAATTTGTAAATTATTTTGCAAATGTTGGCAAAGCTTTACTTTATATAATTATAATAAATTCTTAAAAACATCACTATAATATGATAAAAACACATAAAATAATTATAAAAAAATTATTTTATGTGTTTAAATTATATTTTTAACTAATTAACTTTAAAAATCCAAAACATAATGCTATAATAAACAACAATAATAATATTATTAATAAATTCTCTTTTTCTTCAGTTTTAAGAGCTTTATCTAACTTGAAAAAATATTTTTTTCCGATAGCATTTAAATCAAAACTTTTTTTATTTTCTATTTTTTTTTCTGTTTTATTTTTGGCTTTTTTATTTGAATTATTATAATATATCTTTGTATAATTATTTATTTCTTCTTTTGAATAAGTTTTTACAAAAGAATCTATTTTGGGCTCATATTTTTTGTAATTTAATTCTGCATCATAAATTTCTTTCTTTTCTTTTTCACTCAAAATTTCATAAGCTTCATTTATTTCTTTTATCTTTCTTTCTGCAAATAATTTGTTTCCTTCATAAATATCTGGATGATATTTTTTTACTAATTTTTTATATGCATTTTTTATTTCTAAAATTGACGCATTAGATTGTATTCTTAATACCTCATAATAATTCATTTTCTTTTTTCTCCAATTTTTACCCATTTTTCTCCAAAAAAAATTTTTATTCAAAAATATTATACATATATATATTTTTTTTTACAATATTTTAAACAAATATTTTTTATTATTATTCATAGAAATTTTCTTTGCGAATATTTTCGAATTTTTTCCAGTATATAAAAAAACTGTGACTATTTATCACAGTTTCCTTCACAATCTAAACAAACATATCATTCATATTATAAAAACCTACATCCTTGTTAACCAAAAATTTTGCAGCTTTAATTGCTCCATCTGCAAAAACACTTCTTGAAATAACATTATGAGTAATCTCAAAACTTTCATTTTGTCCGAAGAAAATTACACTATGTTTTCCTACTTCAGTTCCACCTCTAATAGAATGTATTCCAATTTCATTTTTACTTCTTTTTTCTCTCTTACTATGTCTATCATATTCATAAACCATTTTATTATCTAAAGCTTTATTTATTGAATTAGCTAAAATTAAAGCTGTTCCACTAGGGCTATCTATTTTTCTATTATGATGTGTCTCTATAATCTCTATATCAGAATCTGATAAATTTTTTGAAAGTTGTGCTACAATTTTGGCCATTAAATTTATTTCATATGACATATTTGCAGATTTAAAAACAGGTATTTCTTTAGATGTATTTTCTATAATTTTATTTTCTTCATCAGAAAAACCAGTTGTTGCTATAATTATAGGAATTTTATTTTTCTTAGCAAATTCTAAAATATTAAGAGTAGCTTTTGGAACTGAAAAATCTATTATACAATCAGGAATTAAATTTATATCTTCTACATTTTCAAAAACAGGAAAATCATTATCTCCTGTATCACATCTATCCACTCCACATAATGTTTCTATATCTTCTGTTTCTTTTATTCTTTTTGCAACTTCTTGTCCCATTTTTCCATTACAACCATTTATTAAAACTTTTACCATATCTATTTTTAGGATAAAATCCTATCCTCCTTCTTATATTAATCCAAATTTTTTAATTTCTTTTTCCAATCTTTCTTTTCCTAAATCACTTATTTTTATAAGTGGTAATCTAGGTTCATAACAATTATATCCTATAATATTCATTGCCTCTTTAACAGGAATAGGATTTACTTCGCAAAATAAAGCTTTTATTAAATTTAAAGCATTTAATTGGCTATCTTTAGCTTTATTTATGTTTCCATTAAAATAATCATAACACATATCATGAACATATTTGGGAGCAATATTTGATAATACTGAAATTACACCTTTTCCACCTAAAGACAATATCGGAATAATTTGATCATCATTTCCTGAATATATAGCTAACTCATCTTTACACAATTCTGATATTTCAGCTACTTGCGATAAATTTCCACTAGCCTCTTTAATGGCAACTATATTCGGAATTTTTGACAATTCTTTACAAGTTTTAGGTAAGATATTTACCCCGGTTCTACTTGGTACATTATATAAAATAATTGGTAATTTTGTAGCTTCAGCTATAGTTCTATAATGAGCTATCAAACCATCTTGAGTAGTTTTATTATAATAAGGAGTTACTACTAAAACTCCATCTGCTCCAATATTTTCAGCATATTTTGTAAGTTCAACTGCAACTCTAGTACAATTAGATCCAGTTCCAAGTATTACTGGAACTCTTTTTTTTACAGCATCTACCGCAAACTTCATAACTTCTTTTCTTTCGCTATCTGTCATTGTGGCTGATTCACCAGTGGTTCCACATACAATTAAACTATCAATATTATTTGAAATCTGATCTTCGATAATTTTGCCAAATTCTTCAAAATTTATACCTTTTTCTGTAAAAGGTGTTACTAAAGCAGTTCCACATCCTTTAAAAATAATATCTTTCATATAAGATCTCTCCTAATTAATTTTTTATTACCTTTATATAATTATATATTCGATTTTAATGTATTATATTCTAGATAAAAATTAAAATCAAGTATAGTTTTTATAGATTAGTGCAAAAAAAAGAACAAGAAAAGCTATGCCTTTCTTATTCTTTTAATAATTTCTATTAAACTTTCTACCAAATACTTTACATCTTCTATTTCATTATCTTTTCCAAAAGTAACTCTTAAACTACCTCTAGCCAATCTTTCATTAACACCTATAGCTAATAAAACATGTGATGGATTTAAAAATCCTGCACTACATGCAGACCCGCTTGATGCACATATTCTACGACTATCCAGTTCTTGAATTAGTATACTACCATCTACACCTCTAAAACAAACATTCATATTTCCTGGTAATCTTCTTTCCAAATCTCCATTTATTTTTATATCAGAAATATTATTAACTAAATTTGCTATATAATAATTTCTAAGATTAGTTAATTTTACTATATTTTTATCAAAATTTTTATCTGCAATCTCTATTGCTTTTCCTATCCCAACAATTCCAGCTACATTTTCTGTTCCAGCCCTTTTATCTTTCTCTTGATGACCTCCATCTATAATTCTCATAAAAGGAATACCTTCTCTAATATAAGCAAACCCTATACCTTTTGGTCCATAAAATTTGTGACCTGATACTGAAATCGCATCTAAATTTAATTTTCTAACATCTACTTTTATATTTCCTATTGCTTGAACGCAATCACTATGAAGATACACCCTATATTTTTTGGCTATTTTAGAAATTTCATTCATATTTTGTATAGTTCCAATTTCATTATTAGCCATCATTATTGAAATTAAAATTGTATTTCTATTTATTGCTCTTTCTAATTCTTTTAAATTTATAAATCCTTTACTATCAACATTTAAATAAGTTATTCTAAAACCTAAATATTCTAAAAATTTACAAGTATTTAAAATCGCATGATGTTCTATTTTAGTAGTTATTATATGATTTCCTCTCCTTCTATTGGCTAAAGCAATTCCTTTAACACATAAATTATCACTTTCACTGCCTCCACTAGTAAAATAAATCTCTTCTGGTTTACAATTTATACTATTTGCAATTTTCATTCTTGATACATTTATTGCTTCTTTATTTAATTTTCCTAAACTATATATAGAAGATGGATTTCCATAATTTTCACTTAGATATGGAAGCATCGAAAGATAGACTTCTTCATCCATTCTAGTTGTTGCTGCATGATCGAAGTATCTTAGTTTTTCCATTTATATCACCTATCTTTATATATAAATATTATTTATAAGAATATAAATTCTCTATATATTTTATGAAAATTTCTAGATAAAAGTTCATATGTGTTAACAAAGCATTTATATACTAATAGTTTAGAAAACTTTTCTAGTATATACGTAAGGAAAGGTACCGTCCTAAGTAGGACGATACCTTTGATTTTTAATGACTTGCAAACAACTTATTTTAAATTATCGATTTCCAAGGAACTCCAGCTTAAGCCTGTTAAATTCAGACAAAAGTCTTCTCCTTTCTTTTCTTCTTATCCCTGCGTTATGATCTCCTGTCCTAGAATCAAAGTATCTAGCCCGAGGATAATACTTCCAACATTTGAGTCTACTGAAAATTGTAGACTCTTTAGAATCCATAACATTAACTCTAGCTACATTGTTTTTAGTTTCTCCTTCGGAATCCTCCTCTTCTTCATCGATCAAAAAGAATTCTGAAAAGCAAGAATTTTTAGAATCAGTAGATTCCACATTCTGCTCATCGACTTCAGCCTCTATTACACGGGCTTCATTCTTATATCTTTCAGAAATCCGCCTTACCATATTCCTCTTGTAACGCTCGGTAGCCATCCTCCTTTGTTCTCTCTTAGAAACCTCGTAGCAGTCTTTTTTAGGATTTCTCCTATGATTAGCCCCGCCAGCATAAAAGCTATTTTTTTCTTCCTCTTCCCACTCATCATCCTCATCAGCAAGAAATGAGTTGTCATACTCAGGAGAAAAAATAGGGAAACCATACATAAGGTCTCCATTGAGATCCGCTGTCATTGTTTGAGCACAGCTCTCTGTGTTGGAACCAAGCTCCTGTGCTGGGTTGACTAAAACATCATCCCGTACCACTTCACCTGCAACTACCTTCTTAAAACAGTTTTTTCTCTTCTCAGCCATAAAAAATCATCCTTTCGTAAAATATTTGCCCAATTAGCTTGGGCTGATTTTAATGACCATATAAATATTATACCAATATGTTGTCATGATGTCAATAAAAATAACTAATAAAAATGTTTAAAATGAAATTTTCAATTTAAACATTTTTATTAGTTAATTCCCATCTTACAATTTTTATATCTTTATATTTATCTAAAATTCTCATATATTTATCGTATTCTTCTTCCCACAATGCATCTGGTACTTTATCAAAAGCTGAAAATATTTTTTCTGCTTCTTCTAAAAAAATAATTTGTTCTTGGGGAGATAATCTATCATATTTTAAAGCAAAAAGATATAATTTATCTAATGTATCATTTGCTTTTATAAAAGTCCAAAAATCTTTTACATGCATTCCAGCCATTTTTATTTGCATAACAGCTATTACTCCTAAAAGTATGACTATAAATATCATTATACATATGATAATTGCTAAAATTTCCACTTAATTTTCTCCCATCTACTTCTTTTGTTTTAAAAAATTATAGCATATTGTTTTTTTTTAATCAATATATTTTTACTTAAATATTAATGCTATTTTAGGTAAAGACTTTATATAATAGAAAAGTAGAACTTTACTATTATATAAAAAAGACCATCATTGATGGTCTTAAATTTAATGTAACATAAAAATATTTTTTATCGACCTCCAGCGCTACCTCCGGCCCCCTCCGGCCTCCGCCTCCGCCAGAAAATCCTCCTCCTCCTCCACTTCCAGAAGAATCAGAAGAATGTGCCGAAACATATGCACTTTGGCTAGTTTTAATCGCACTTGACATTGTATTATTAATTCTATTAATAAAATCTTCCCCAAATCTTGAATCACACATATAATACATATATGAACAATTATGATTATTATAATAATTTTGATCTAACATTTCAGGATAAACCACTTTTAATTGTTTAATGACTTCTTTTGATATTCCAAAAGCAGTAGCATACACTAAAAACTTTTCCCATAATACTAAATCTGGAACTTCTTTTTCTTTCAATAAAGAAAAATCTTTCATATAATTATTCAACCCTAGCCATTGTAATTGCTCTTCTGCACCTTTATCTGATAATATGGATACTCTGGTAGAATTTTTATAACACAAAATTCCTAATATTATTATACCAATTATAACTACAAATCCAATAAGTATTAATACAGAATTAACGTACATTAAAAAAATACTTATAAAAAACACAATAATAGATTTTACAAAATAACCATCTGATTTATTTTTCCATTGTTCACATACATTAATTCTTTCTGAATCAATATTATTATTTGATTTTTGAAATGATTCTACAATTCTTTTTATACTTTCAAAAACATAATGTAATGAATTATAATTCTTTTTAGTATATTTTAGTAACTCATCAGTAGTTAAAGTATTTTTGTTTTTCGAAGCCTTTAATATTATACTAAAAAATTTTTTTTCATCATCACTTAATTTTTGTAAATCTGAATTCTTTATTATTATATTAAAATTTTTTTTATCAATAGGCTCAAATTCTAAATAACCTTTTAAAGCCAAATCTAAAATTGTAGCAGAAAAAATTTGTGGAATTATATCATCAATATTTGATTTATTTTTCCTTAATTTAAACAAATACGAAGCTCTAGCAGGAGTAGCATCTTTTTCATTTGGAATGTCTCTAAAATATTTTAAGTCTTGTAAAGTCCTTTTATATTTTAATTCTAATTCTTTTCCAGCTCTAACAATTTCTAACATTTTCTTTACAAAATAAATAATAATAATAGCTAATATTAACATAATTATTCCAACAAATATTCTAGAAAATCTTCTTTTAGAATTTGCTTCATCTGCCCATTTTCCCTCTTCTTCTAATATTGAATCTAATTTATTTTTATTAAAATTATTAGTGCAATCTTCATAAACATTCTCTTCAGTAACCACTCTTATTTCTAGCATCGTATTAGCCTCTAAATTATTACAATCAAATTTTACAGTATCTTTTGAAGTTTTCTCTATATTAGCATTTAATGGTCCATGACCCCATACTCTAAGTTTTTCTATATCACTAACACTAGCTGGTAAAGTTATAGTTCCTGTAACTTTTTTTGCTGGAACTTTATTTTCTGTACTTAAGAACATCCAATATAATTCTGTACAATCATTATATAATTTTACTGCATCATTTACTGTATATCTGATTTCATAAGTTCTATTATCTGAACTATTATCCAATCCAACATTCCACGCAATCTCAAAAGTGTCACTATCGACTTCTAATCCGTAAAAGCAACCAGAATCCACATGATATTGCTCTTCATATATTTGCTCAAACTCTTTTTTATCTGGAGATATTTCTGCAACTGAAACATTAGTTATTCCAGAATATTTACTAGAATCTAAATCAAAATCCTTAAATAAAGTATTTGTTTCTGAAACATACACATCCCAGGTTTCTACCACATCCATACTACCATCATAATTTAATTTTACATTATAATCTAAATTATTCCATTTTTGAGTTCCTGCAAATGATTTATTCGAAAATAAAATAATCCATAACATAACTGTAAAAATTATGAAAAATAATTTTTTTGATTTCATATTATTCTCCTATATGTATATTAGTAATTTTAAGATTATCCATTAAAGTTAGGAAACAATATTTAATAATTTCCTAACT
>CANRKJ010000021.1 GCA_947631185.1 uncultured Clostridia bacterium
CCATACACTACCATCTGCATCTAGCATTACTACAAAGTTTTCTCCTGCAGATATTTGTATTATATTTGATACTTTTTTCATTTTTACTGGATAACAATTTACATCTGCTCCTGAAACATTTATTCCAAATTGTCCATAGTGATTATATCCCCATGAATATACTTCTCCATCTTTTGTTAAAGCATATCCTGTATAAAATCCTGCTGTTATTTGTACTATGTCTTTTAATACATCTTCTCCATCTGGTCCTTTTACTGGTTTAAATACATCTTTATCATCAGTTGTACCATCACCTAATTCTCCATGTCCATTATATCCTGTTGCCCATACTGTTCCATCTTCTTTTAATACTAATGTAAAATTATATCCTGAAGCCACATCTACTGCACCATCAAATTCAACTTTTTCTCCATTTTCATCTTCTCTTAAAGCTCTTTGTGGCACATTTCTATTTGTTTTATCTCCTAATCCTAGTTGTCCATTGCTATTATATCCCCAAGTCCATACTGTTCTATCTGCTTTTAATGCAACAAAATGATTTCTTCCACCTACTATTTTAGGTTGAGTTTCTCCATCTTCTCCATTTACATTTACTTTTACAGCAGACCATAAATCATTATTTTCATTATGTACTTTTATATATGTAGTTCCTATTCCATTAGCAGTTATTTTTCCACTAGTATCAACATTAGCTACAGCTTTATCCATAGATTCAAATGTACATTTATCTATTGGTAAAGTATCTTTTAATAGATTTAATCCCATTTCTAAACTACGTTCTATGTTGGATGTTTCACCTGCTTTTTTGAAATTAACTACTTTATCTTTTACTTTTAACTTTATATTACTTATACACCATGGTTTAATTAAAGTCTCAACAGTTCCATTTCCAATTTCTCCATTAGCATTATAACCAACAGTAAAAATTCTTCCATCTTGATCTACTATTCCTGAAGTAGTATTTTCATCTTCATTTTTAGTTACTGTCATACATAATATATCTTTATCTGCTTGTACTAAAGTTGGTTTATTTAGAGTGACATTATCTCCTGTAAACAATGCTCCATATACATTTTGTCCTGCTACATACATTCCACTATTTTTTCCATCAATCTTTTGTCTTGAAATAAATGTTACTCTTCCTCCTGCTTGTATATGTTTTACAGATGCACTTGAGCCATCACCTATAAATTCATTTATTTGTTTTATTAATGGTGTTTTTGTATAATCTCCTAATCCTAATTGACCATAATCATTAAGTCCAACAGTCCATACTGTTCCATCTTTTTTTAATATTACTGTATGATATGCACCTGAGGCAATTTCTTTAACTCCATATAAAATATTTTTTCCATCTGAATCTAGCATTTTTTGTGCAAATACTTGATTATTTTCATTATTTATTCCTAATTGACCATATCCACCATAACCAGCTCCCCAAACACTTCCATTTGCATCTAACATGATGACATTATATAAGCCAGATGAAATTTGCATAATATTTGATACTTTTAACATTTTTTGTGGATATTGTTTTGTATCACCATTACCTATTCCAATTTGTCCATAATAACCATATCCCCATGAATACACTGTTCCATCTTTTTTTAATGCATATGAAGTATGTACTCCTGTTGAGATTTGTACAACATCTTCTAAATATGCTCCTTTATCATCCATTTTTACTTTTGTAAACACATTTGAGTTCGCATCTGTTCCATCACCTAATTTATAATAAGAATTATTTCCTGCACTCCATACAGTATTATCTTCTCTTAATATTAATGTAAAATTTCCATTTGCAGAAATGTCTATTGCATCATTTATAAGTTCTGTAGTTCCATCATCTGTTTTTGCCAAAGCTCGCACTGGTTCTGTTTGTTTATCATTATTTCCATTTCCTAACTGTCCACTACTATTTAATCCCCATGTCCAGACTGTTCCATCTGCTTTTAGTGCTACAAAATGATTATAACCAGCTTCTAATTTAGGTTGTGTTTTATTATCTTTTCCATTTACATTAACTTTTACAGCTTTATATAAATTATTTTCTTCATCTATAAGTTTTATATAAGTAGTACCTATTCCTACTGCTCTAATAACTCCTGTAGTTTCACCTACTGTTGCAACTGATGAATCTAATGATTCAAATCTCATAGAGCTTGTCAAAAATTCACTTGTTTGTAAATTAAGCCCCATAACTCTTTCATATGTAATTTTAGATTCATCACCAATATTTTCTAAATTTACTATATTATCAGAAGTAATTTTTATTTTTGAATCTTCTATATTAAATACTCTTAATTGGTCTGCTCCTCCAAAGGTTTCATTTCCTAATTCTCCTTCTACATTATATCCTGCAGTATAAATTCTTCCTTTAGTATCTACCATAGCACCTGTTTGATAATCAATATTTTTAGTCATTGCCATTAAAAGTACTTTTTTATCAGTTTGAACTTTTCTTAAACCAGTTATAGTTGTAGTATTCTCGCTTAGAGATTGTCCACGATCTGTAAATCCTGCTACATATAGTTCATTACTATTAGTAGTCATCATTGTAGTATATCCTGTAGTAATAACATGTTTAACATCTGTAATTTGACTTTCTGTGTTTTCTAAATTCATTGGTTTAATCAAAAGAGAATTATTTGTAACACTCTTATTTGCTAATTGACCATATCCATTATATCCTACTCCATAAGCTTTTCCATCATCAGACAATAGTACAGTTTGTATCGTTCCTGCTGATACTTCTTTTATATTTTTAAGGAATTTTTTTCCTTCACTATCTAACATTTGTGTAGGCACATTTCTTTGGTCACCATTATTAATACCTAATTGGCCATATCCATTTGTACCTGCTCCCCAAACACTTCCATCTGATGCAACCATAACAATAAAGTTATCACCTGATGAAATTTGCATTATACTAGGAACCTTTAACATTTGCACAGGTTCACCATTTGGACTACCATTAGTTTTTGAGTTACCATACTGTCCATAATAATTTCTACCCCAAGACCATACAGTTCCATCTTTCTTTATAGCATGTACAGTTTCCACATCAGCTGATATTGCAATAACATCTGAGATATTTGGATTTTTTACAAAAGTTTTCTGGGTTTCTGTTCCTTCACCAGACATATTATATCCATTATATCCAGACATCCAAACTGTTCCATCATTTTTTAGTAAAACCGTATAACTTTTACCACATGCAATATCTACTATACCATCTATATTTACCTGTTCTGGTATAGCTCTATTTTTATCATCTCCTAAACCTAATTGTCCATAATTATTTTGTCCCCATACCCAAACTGTTCCATCAGATTTTAAAGCTACAAAGAAATTATTACCTCCTTCAATTTTTGGATATGTAATTCCTTTAGTTTCGTTTACATTAACTTTCACAAAACCATAAATCTTATTTGCCTCATCTTTAATTCTTACATAAGTTGTTCCGACTTCTCCAGCTACTATTGTATTACCACTAACAGTTGCAACAGATTTATCTAATGATTCATATGACAAATTTGTTGTTATATTTTGATTTAATAAATTTATTCCCAATTTAAATTCGCTTTCAATTTGAGAACTCTCTCCCTTATGTAAATTAACAACAGTATTTTTAGCAACAATTTTATAATCACTTATACTGTATGGTAAATATTTATATGATGTTTCAGTTGTTCCATTTCCTAATTGTCCTTCACCACTATATCCAACTGTATATATTCTACCGATTTCATCAACATATGCAGTTGTTTGATAATCAGGGTCTTTAGTAGATGCAATCTGAGTTACACTACATTCTGCAATAGTTTCCTCAAATTTGCTACGAACGGTTTCATTTCCTGAAACTAATACCCCATAATAATTTAGTCCAGTAGAATACAATTTATTTGATTTCGTAATTATGTATGATGAATAAGCAGATGAATAAACTTTATCTACACTTGATACTGAAATTTGCTGTAATTTATTATAAGATTTATTATCACCAATACCCAATTCACCATAATAATTATATCCTGTAGAATATGCTACACCGTTATTTTTCAAAATTATTGTATGATGTATACCTGCAGTTACTTCTTTTACATCTGTTAAACTTGTAGTTCCATCAGTGTCTTTCATATTATCCCAATTTTGTATATCGTTATTATTACCTAATCCCAATTGTCCATAACTGTTTTGTCCTGAAACATATACTTGACCATCTTTTGTAAGTGCTACTGTAAAATTTTCACCTGCAGAAACTTGTTTTATATTTTTTAAAGTGGTCTTATATGGAGAATTTTGTTGACTTCTATCTCCTTTACCTAGTTGTCCAACATCATTACTTCCCCATTCATACAAATCTCCATCTTCTGTAATAGCATAAGCATTACTATAACCTGCATAAATTGATTTTATAGCAGGTAAAGTTTCTCCATTACTGTCTGTAGTAATTTGAGTAAATTTATCTCTATCATTTGTATCACCTAAACCTAATTGTCCTTTATTATTTTGACCTACAGCCCAAACCGTTCCATCAGATTTCAAAGCTAAGTTGAAATATGAACCAGAAGCAACATCTACTACATCTTCTAAGCCCAAATCAATAGGCTGAGAAAAATTGACGTTTCTATCCTCTCGACAAAGCTGACCACAATTATTGCGACCCCAGCCATATAGTTTTCCATCAGCTGTTAAAGCGACAAAGTGTCTATATCCAGCTACTATCTTAACATTTTTGTTCTTAACCTCTATATTCAATTGACTTTCACCTTTTGTAGCTTTAAAAGTTTTTGTTGAAGCAATAAATGTTAAACTCACAGCTAATAAAACTAAAACTATTAAAATATTCGATTTCAATCTTTTCATCATTTTCGTCTTATATTTCTTACTTACTTTCATCTTTGGTTTGGTTTCTCCTTTATATACTTAAATATATATACTTTTAATATAAAAATTTTTTTTCAGTATTTCAATCCCTTAAATTTTTATTTTTTTAAAAGATAATTTAAAAAAACTACGGAAATAAAGGTATTATATAAAATATATTATTTTGTTTACTTTTTTTATTATTTTTACAAAATTTTCCTTATCCACATACGGGAACAACATTTTCAGGAATTTCTTTTAATTTTATTTTTAAAACATATTTTTGACGATTTTTAATGATTTTTTTGATATAAATACATTTATTTTCAACTTTTTACCCAATTTTATTAATTTTTTTTTCAATTTACTAACTTTTTTCTTATATGATGAATAAAAAGCCCAATAAAATTACAAAAATAATGGTAAATTTTATTATTTTAAAAAATCTGCTTTTTCCTTAGGGAATCAATAAAAATGCTCGACACAAATTCCAAAATATGCTAATTTTAGTGCATATAATAGTAAAGTAAACCTTTCCTATTATATGAAAAAAGTAGGAAGTTAAAATAGCTTCCTACTTCTTCACAAATATTAATTTAAATATATTTATAACATGTAGAAGGGCTCTTATTAAGCCTCTTCTACAATATTACTTAATTAAAATTGATAATAACTATTTGGATCAATATCATTTCCATATCCACTAGCATTTCTCATTTCAAAATGTAAATGATGTCCAGTACTATTTCCGTGGTTAGGATCACTTTCAGCTCCACCTTCTAAACCAATTTTTTGTCCTTGTGTTACTTTTTGACCTACTTGTACATCAATTTCTGACAAATGTGCATAGAAACTGTATATTGTTTCCCCATTAACAACATGTTTAATTTCTACACAATTTCCAAAACCGTTTTGTACTCCTGCAAATGTTACTTCACCATCAGCTATAGCTAGTATTTCTGTATGCCAATCTCCTGATAAATCTATACCTGTATGTTTCTTATATTCACCTGTTGTTGGATGTACTCTATATCCATATGGTGATGTTATTACATAATTACATTTTATTGGTAATATAAGTTTATCTTCTGTTTTTTCCTCTTCATTATCTTGTACATTTTCTTCTGTTTCTGGATTAGATATTTCCTCTTGTTCTACTGACATTATTTGAACCTGATCAGTAGTTGCAATTTCTGATGCAACTACTGCATCTGGATCAACCCAAACTTCTGATTCTTCTTGTTTATCATAATTGTTTTTCAATATATTTCTATCTAATTCATTTATAGCACCATCCTCATTTAAATCGAAATGTCTATTATCATCAGTTATTGTAGCTCCAAAGTTTTTATTCATTGCTACTAAATCATCTATTTCTATATATCCAGATGTAATTACATCACCACCTAGAATTTCTTTTGTTTCTAATACTGCTCCTAATCCATCTGTTATATCAATATTTGTAATTCTATGTTTTAAATATCCTGGTTTTGTAAATACAACATCATATACTCCTGGGTCTAATACTAATTCATATGATCCATCTGGATTTATTTCAACATTGTCAATAACTTCTCTAACCTCTGTAGTTTCATCTACTGCTGTCTCTGGTCTAATATCTGCTGTTTGATAAACCATAACATTACCTGTGTATTGTTTAGAAACATTATTATAAATTAATTGTCCTGTAATAGTTACTTTCTTAAATAATGTTAATGTATATATTCTAACAGTTCCATCTGGTGCTGTTACAGTAATTGTTAATACTGTTGTTGATAATGTAGGTACTTTGGTTGTAGCTATATGTTCATATGAAGGTTCTTCATCTATTTGAACTTTTGCTTTTGGATTTGTCGTTGTAATTACAACATCTGACATGTTTACATTCTTAACAACATATTCCATACTATCTAAATCTACATTATCATTATTTACTGTAATACTTTCTATTGAAGCATCATTTGATATCCTCTTTAATGTGATATTATAAGTTTCCTTTGAACCATCTTGTGCTACTATTACTACTGGAACTACAATAGTATTTTCTGATAATTTTAGAGGAACCTTTACTGTAGATTCATAAGTTTCTGGATAATCATCTCCAATTTTTACTTCTGCAAATTGGCTAGATGCTCTTACATGTATTAAAGCTGTTGTATCATCTTGTTTTATTTCTGTTTCATATGGATAGTCTATTTCCACACCATTAACTTCAACTAAAGCAAGAGTTACATCTGAAGATTTTTTAATTAATTTTAATGTATAATATTCTGTCTCACCCATTTCAGATGTTACTGAAATTTTTACTTCAGTCTCATCTTTTTCTATAGGTATATTATCTAATGCCCTTCCTTCTTCTGTTACAGTGCCTAATCCGATTATAGCATATGGGTTACTAGATATAACTTCTACTTTTGAAGTTGTCGCATTACTATCAATATATGCTGTATAAGTTTTTGAAACCGCATCATAATTCTTACACTCAATATCATCTACAAACACTGAATTTATTTGTGTACTTGGAGAAACTTTCTTTATATTTAAAATATATTCTCTTTCAACTCCCTTTTTAGAAGTTACTGTAATTATTACTTTAGTATATTTTGATTTATCTAATGTAATAGTTTCTTCAGTCTCATTAACATTAACTTGTAATTCATTGATTTGAACTTCAGCATAAGCATTTGTTGTAATTGCTTTTACAAGAGCTTCTTCATTAGTTTCTAGAACTTCTGCTTCATATTCACCATCATCATTCATATGAGCTTCTTTATTATCAACATAAACTTCTTTTAATGTATTGTCATCAGATATTTTTACAAGTTTAATATTGTATGTTTCTGAATCCCCATTTTCAGCTGTTATAGTATATTGAACGATTGTTTCATCTGATTCTTCATCTAAAGCTTGAGTGAATTTTAATAAGTTCTCTGCAGAATGATCTCCACTTTCTATTGTCGCATATAAATCAACTGCTTTAATTTCTATTTCAACATTCTGCTTACTTGCATCAATGAATCTAGTATATGTTTTAGATTCTTCATCATATTCTTCTGGTTTTAGATCTACATTATCTACTTTTACATATTGTATATCTTTATTATCAGATACCTGTTTTATCAATACTTTATATGTATTAGTAGGTGCACCTTCTTGAGCTATTACTGTAATTGTAATTTCTGTTGTTTTATTTTCAAGTTGGATTTCTCTTTCTGATACCCAAATATTTCCTGTCTCATCTCCAATTTTTACAGTAGCATATTCATTATTTGCTACAGCTCTTAAAGTAACTTCTGTTGTTTCTTCTGGGACCTCAATTATATAATCATAAGTTCTATCTTCTCCATCTTCATATTCTTCCGGCTCTACATATTTATCATCACTATATAAATCAAGTAAATCACAATCTGTAGATTTTTTGTGTAATTCAATCTTATAAACAAGAGAACTATTATCTTCTGCAACTACTGTCAAATATACATAAGTTACATCATTTTCTGTAACTGCTGGATAACTTAAAGTTTCAGTATTTGTTGTATCATCAATTGATAATTTAGCATAAGGACTCTTAGCTTTTATATCAATAGTTGCATTTTCACTACTTGCTGAAATAAATGTTCTAAATGTATGACTTTCAGCATCATATTCTTCTTCTGTTAATAATGTACCATTTACTTTTACATATTCTAATTCTTTATTATCAGAAATTATATTTATTGTTAACTCATAATCTTGTTGAACATTTTCATCTTCTGCTATTACTTTAATTGGTACTTTAAATTCTCTACCTTTGCCTGTTGTATCAACATCATGTACAAACTCTCCTCTATCTGGTCCAAGTTCACCATCTATCATGATTTGAGCTTCTAAACTTGATGCTTCTACATCGACTGTAGCAGTCAATAAACTTTCTAGAACATCAGCTTTATATTTACCATCTTCATCTGGTTCAATAACTTTACCATTTACTGATAATTTAATAATTGTTGTATCTTTTGATAATTTCTTTATTATTAATGTTCTAGTTTCAACTGTACCATCTTCTGCCATTACTCTAATCTCAAATACATTTTCTTCACTAGCTGTACTTACTGATACCGTTGCTTGAGATTTTACATAATCTTCTGCATCTATTTTTACACTTGCTTCTGGGTCAGCTGTTTTTACATAAATTTCTGAATCATTAATTGTATCATCAATTATTACTGTATATGTTTTATTTTCTTCATCATATTGTTCTTCTGTAACAACTTGTTTATTTACTTGTATTTCTTCTATATCAGTGTTATTAGATATTCTTTCAATTTGCAATTTGTATTCTTTCTTATCTACACCGTTTTGTGCTGTTACAGTAAATGTAACCTCTGTAATCTTCTGATCTGATAAAGTATAATTAATTGTGCTCTCTCCTAATGATGGACCTCTTGAAGCAATATCAACATATGCTAGAGGACTTGTTGCTTCTACTCTTATTTCTGCATCAGATACTCCAGACTCTACAGTAATATAGTAAATTTCTTCATCATCTTTTTCTATTAAAATTGTATCTTTACCGTTTACTGTAACTGATTGAACACCTGTCTCTGCTGATTCTTTTACAATATATACTATATAATTTGCAATTGAACCATCTTCAGCAGTTACTAAAACTCTAATTGTTTCAACATCTTTTTCCATCTTTATCATCTTAGTAACTTCATGAACTTTATCTTCATCATCATCTAGTCTAATCATCGCACCTTCTTGTGCTGTTTCAATGTGAAGTTCTACTTCTTCTAAGTTAGCTTTAACATATGCAGTATAAACTCCATCTTCTTCATCTATAGTTTTTTTATCTACAGTAACAAGTTGTAATGAATTATTACTTGAAACTTTGTTTATATTTACAATATATGTCTGTTCTTTTCCATTTTGTGCTTTTACTTTTACTTCTACCTTTGTAGATGTTTTATCTTGCATATCTAAACTATATTGGTTAATTTCCTTTGTAAATGCATTTCCTGCAATATTTACATCTGCATAAGGGCTTGTAGTCTTAGCTTCCATATCATAAGCCTCATCTTGAAGTGGTACTTTTACATAATATTCTCCTGAATCATCATCATATATTGCAAATTGTTCTCCAACCTTTACATAATCTAATTCTGTATCATCAGACTTCTTAATTATTCTTAAAATATACTCTACTGAATCCTCTTCTATTGGTGAACTTACTTTAATTTTTATAACTGTTTCTTCTTGTTCTGTATTAACACTAAATTTTAATGATCCTGTACCTATATCTTCTACATCTTTTACTGATATTAAAGTTTCAGCTGATACTGCTGTAGCAGTTACTTCAGATATATCAGCATCTGTTTCAATCCATGCAATATATTCTCCTGATTCTTCATTATATGTTGCACTTTCATTATTTACTATAACAGACTCTAATTTTAATATATATTTTTTAATAATTGTTAATGTATATTCTTTTTCAGTACCATTTTCTGCTCTTACTGTAATAATTACATTTGTTGGAGTTGATCCACTTTGTAATTCTACTGTATGAGTAGTCTCATGTTTATCAAAATCATTGCCTTCTATCTTAACAAAAGCTTCATCATGAGTAGTTGTTGCAGTTAAGTTAACTTGAGTCCAATCAATTGGTACTATCATTTGATATGTGTTTTCAGAAGTTTGAATTATTTGTTCATCATCTATTTGATCAGCTTTTATTGATAATAATGAATTATCATCTGAATATCTCTTTATTATCAATTCATAAATTTCTTCAGTTCCATCTTCTGCAGTAATCTTGATTTCAACTATCTTTTCCTCTGAAGTTGTATTTATAGTTTCAGTATTTATATGAAGTTTTTCTTTATTTCCATCAATAGAAACCATAGATTTATCATCAACAGCTTGAACCTCGACATTTGTTGATGTATTATTTCCTATTACTGCTACATATTTTCCGTCTGATTCAAATATTTCATTTTCATCTACAAATACATGCAATATATCTGTATTATTAGACATCTTAGTTACATTTAATAAATATGTGTCTATAGTTCCATCTTCTGCTTTTACTTTTATATTAAATGTTGTTGTATTACCTGTTAATGTTCCTATAATTGAATCATAGTTACTTGTTCCATCATCTCTTTCAATACCAACAATTGCTAAGTTAGAATCTGCTAATGCCTCGATATTTACTTCTGTAGTTGAATTTGGTACTTTTACATAATACTGTCCATCTTCAGCTACATCAATAATTGCTCCATCAACTTTTACATATGCAAGTTTTGTATTTGATTCTTGTACAATAATTTCTAATACATAAGATTCATTTGTTCCATCTTGAGCAGTAATATTAATTGTTGCTGTTGTAATATTAGAATTTGTATTCTTTGAAACAGTTTGTGTAGTTGTACCTTTAGCAGAATCATATGTATTTATTCTTACATCTGCTAAAGAGTCTTCTGCAGTAGCTGTTACCATATATTCAGCTAAAGTTCCTGGAACTTTTACTTGATATTTATTAGTGTATTCTACAAGAGATGCCTCATAACCATTTACTGAAATACTCTTTACTCTTGTATCATCTGGTAATTCTCTAATAATTAATTTATATGTTTTTAATGTTCCATTTTCTGCTTTTACATTTATATATGCAGTTACAGATTTTGAATCCATTGATATATTCTTTTCAACCATAGATATTTCATATACATTATTATTAATTGCTACTTGAGCATTATCATCAACTGTTTTTGCAATTACATGAACATCATCTTCTTTTGTTTCTAATGTTGCAACATATGTATCTGGTTCATCTTTACTTAATTCTGCATATATATCATTTACTTTTACATATTCTAATCTTATATCTTCTGACATTCTTTCTAATATCAGTGTATAAGTTTCTTCCTCACCATCTTGAGATTTAACTTTAATTGTTAGAGTATAATCATCACCTGTAAAGCTAATATCTAGTGAATCTTTACTTAATTTATATACATCATTTGGTAAAATCTCAACTTCTGATAAGTCATAATTTGCAATAGCTGTAACAGTCATATCTGTATACTTCTTATCAATTTTTGCTCTATAAGTATTACTCTTTGCATCTTTTGTAGCCTTTACACTCATCTGGTCATTTTCTATAATTATTTCTTTTAATGTATTATCTGTTGATGGCTTTTTAATCAATAATCTATAAGTAGCTGTTTGTTCCATATCATCAGGATCAGAAATTATAATTGTATATGTGTTTACTAGATCTGGTGTATCAACATCTACTGTATAAGTACCTATAGCTGATCCATAATTTAAAATACTTACATCACTTGTTGCAAATGCTGGAACTACTTGAACTTCTGCAGTTTGGTCTAAACTTGCTATAAATGTTTCATAATCACCATCTTCATTTTGAGTTACTTCTTTACCATTTACATATATAGCACCTATACTAGAACCATCAACTATTCTCTTAATAGTTAAAGTATACTCTTGATCAATTCCTTCTGCAGATACTAAAATTTTAACAATTGTATCTCCAACTTTATTTAAAGTAATTTTTCTTGTAGACTCTTTTGTTTCTTCTCCTAATCCATTGATATTTACTTCTGCAGAACTATATAAAGCTACAGCTCTAACATCAACTTCTGTTGCATCTTTGTCTACTAAATAACTATATTCTGTATAATTATTCTTTGTTGCTTTGTTTCCATCTACAGTTAATAACTCTAAATCATTTATACCTGATTGTTTATAAATTGTTAATACATAATTTACTACTTTTCCACTTTCTGCAATTACTTGAATTGGAACTGTTTTTACTAAACTATCTTCTAATGAAACTTCTTTTTGATCTTGATGAACATTTGCAACATTTCCATCTATTGAAACTTTAGCTGAAGCACTCTTTGCAATAGCGTTAACTGTTCCAATATCAATTTCTGAATCATCATTTAATACAACTGTATATTCTGTACTGCTAATTGGAGTAGCATTTATACCGTTTACATCTAAATGTTCTAATTCTGCTATATCAGATTGTTTATAAATAGTTAATGTATAATCAAATGTTGTTCCATTTTCAGCTTTTACTTTAATTGTTATTTCAGTTGGATTATTTGGTAACTCAATTGTTGCAATCAAAGTACCTTTTGGAGCCCAATTATCTCCATCATCAATACTAATTTCATCTGAATCGATATTTGTAGTTACTAATAAACGTGCATTTTTAGCATCTGATGCAATTGTAACTTCATATTTTCTTGTACCAACAAGTTCTGCATCAATTCCATTTACTTGTATTTTATTAATTCTTTGAGCATCCATTTCTTCAACTACAACAACTACTTCTTTTTGTGCACTAGTATCATTTTCTGTAACAACTAATTTTGTTTCACCTTTACTAAGTGCTCTAATTTTAGCATTTCCTTCAACTTGTGCAATTGCTGTATCATCAATCTTCCAATCAAAATCGTTAATATCTCTTAAATCTTGTTTTAATACATTAAATCTTTCAGATTTTACTTGGAATTCTTGAACATCATTTTCACTCATTAGTACTGGATTTGGAGCTACTTCAAAATCTTGAGTTCCAACTAATGTATAAACATCAGAATCTTCATTAGTACTATTACCTAATGCACCATAAGTATTCAATCCACAACCATATACTAAACCAGAATCTTCAATATAGTAAGTATCATTTGCTCCTGTTCCAATTGAAATAACTGTTGATTCTCCACTTACAAGTTTTGGCTCATCTATAGTTGATTTATTTTGTAATCCAAATTGTCCATTTTTATTTTCTCCAAAGCCATATACTTGTCCTTGGTTATTTAAAATCATATAATTTCCGTTTTTTGAAACAATATCTACTGCATCATCTTCGTATATAGGAGTATTAGTTGCTCCAACTTTTACCACATCTCCATCTTCTGTTAGGACAATTAAATCTTTACCACAAGCTACTTTAGCAACATCATAAACGTTATTTACAAGTGTTGGTGTTTTATAACTCTTTCCTAAAATACTATCTGTATTTCCAAATACATATATTCTTCCTTTACTGTCTAATAATACTGTATATTTATCTCCTGCATATACATCTATAATCTTTGTTTCTGGAATTGTAATACGTACAGGAATATCTTTTGTAGATGTATTTCCTAATCCAAGTTGTCCTGAATCATTTGAACCCCATGTATAAACTTCTCCATATTCTGTTAATGCAACAGCATGCTTACTTCCTGCAGAAATTTTCTTTACATTACTCAATGAATTAACCATTATTGGAGACCTTGATAATGTTCTATTTCCAATTCCTAATTGTCCATAAGTATTATCACCAAAACTCCATACTGTTCCATCATTTCTTAGAACTAAAGCAAATCTATTTCCAACTACTAAATCTGTATATGTTTTCAAAACATTTATTGGTTCTGGTACATTATATGAAACTAATTTTGATAGACCTAATTCACCATTTGAATTATATCCAAAGCTCCATATACTTCCATCTCCTTTTAATACAACAGCATAATCATTTCCAGCTCCTACAATTGGTGCTGTATTATTGTCTCTTTCAACTACTCTAACAGTTACTATTTGAACTTCTCCAGTTGAATTATCTGTTACTTTTACCCATGTAGTTCCTATCTTTAATCCAGAAACTACACCTGTTTCGCTAACATCAGCTACATCAGTATTTAGTGATTGATAAGTATAACCACTATTTTGAGTCATATCTTTAAATACATTAAATTCACGTTCATCAATTACTTCAATTTGTTTTGTTCCATCAAGATTTACTGCTATATCATTATCTTCAACTGAAAATTCTTCTTTTCCAATTTTTACAGGAACATAACTCTTTGATTTTGTTCTGATGTCTTGTAATCCATGATAATAATCACCCCATGCCCATACAGAACCGTCTTCTTTAATAGCCATCATATATGTATTTCCAGAAGCTTGAGTAATTACATCTGAAATAGTATCTAGCTTTGTAAATACTGTTGAGTGATCAGTTGTGCCATTTCCTAATTGTCCTAAATTATTTAATCCTGTATTATAAATTGTTCCATCTTTTGTTAAAACACTTGAATTTGATTTTCCTGCTGAAATTTCTTGTATATCTCTTATAGATGTAATACGTTGAGACTCAGTAATTGTATGTACTGAATCTATTCCAAGTTGACCATAAGCATTATATCCCCATACATATAATTTTCTACCTGTTGATAAAGCTAAATTATGATATTCACCACTTGATATATAAGCAATTGTATCATCAACATCAGTTTCATCGAACATATTACGTTTATATTCTGTACCTGTTAAACTTCCATATGAATTATTTCCTGTAGCCATTACTTTTCCTTTTGTAGTAATAATAATTGTATGAGTTTTACCAGATTTTACATCTAATACATTCTTTAATTTCTGAACTTTTGTTGGAGTTATTTTTTCAGTATAATTTCCTAAACCAAGTTCTCCATTTGAATTTAGTCCCCAAGCATATAATTCGTTATTTTCTGTAATTGCAAATGATTGGTTATAACCAGCAGATATTTTTACAATTTTTTCGTCTAAATTTACTTTAACTGGTTTCTTTGAGCCTGTTATCTTACTACCTAGTTGATAATAGTTATTTCTTCCCCAAGCCCAAACTGTTCCATTTTCGTCAAGAGCTAAAACATGATTTTCTCCTGCCACAATTTCTACTATTTTTACATTTTGACCAAATGAAACTTGTTTTAACTCATCATCTGGATCACTTGTTCCATCACCTAATTCACCATAATTATTTTTACCATATGTCCAAACTGTTCCATCAGCTTTTAATACTACTTGTGTACTATCAACAGTTGCAACTGCTGGCTTAACAGTAGTTCCTTCTCTGATGACACTTATTTGAACAATTGAAATATTATCTGATCCATCTTCACTTACTGTAATAGAAGTTGTACCTTCTGCAACTGGAGTTATATCACCAGTTACAGAATTTACTCTTACTATTGATTTATCATTTGAATTATATGTTATTTCATCTGTAACTACAGATTTTATTAAATTAAATGATTCAACTTGTGCATTTAATGAATCTGTTTGACCCATTGGTAATACTATATGATTTTTATTTACAACAACATCTTCTGCACCAACTAATACAGGCTCTACAGAATCTTTGTTTTTGCCATTTCCTAATGTACCATTATCTCCTTTACCCCAAGCATATACTTTACCATTTTCTTTTACATACATTGCGACATTTGCTCCAGCTGATACAATAATTCCGTTTGAAGTAAAGTTATTTTTTCTAGGTAATATTTGATCATTTTGTTGCTCAGATCCAAGTTTCTTATTATCATTAGAACCCCATGTATATACTGATCCATCGTCTAAAACAGCCATTGAGAAATTATCTCCTGCTGAAATATCTTTTACATTTGTTAAAATACTTGTACCAGAACTACTATTTACTTGCGTTGGAGTAACACTAGTAACTTTCTTACCATTACCACATTGTCCATTTGCATTTTGTCCCATTGCATAAACAGTTCCATTAGATGTTAGGAATAATGTATGATTTTCACCTGCTGAAACTTTGATTATATCATTAAGATTTTCAATCTTCTCATTATCTAATAAATCAATTACTTCAGCATCTTTTGTTATTCCATAATTTCCAAATATCTCAGTTATATTTTCTTCACATTCAATTTTTGTTGCAACCTTTTTAAATCCATTTCCAAATGCATAAACTTCACCATTATAATCTAATAGATATGTTGTATTATCTTTAGCACTTACTCTTGCAATATTATTAACTTTTTCACCAAATTCATCAACAACCTCTTCAAAAGTATTTGTATTCGAAGTTGTATTATTTCCTAATTGTCCATTTTCATTATATCCACATGTAATTACGTTTCCACTTTCAAGTAAAACTACTGTATGATAATCACCAACTGCGATTTGTTTTACTCTTTCTTCTAGTTCTATTTTTTGTGGTTCATTACAATTATCATTATTTGCTAAACCTAATTGTCCAAATTGATTTGCACCCCAAGTCCATATTGTTCCATCTGCTTTTAGAGCTACTGCAAAATCATTACCATTTTTTACATCAATTACAGATTGTCTTCCTTCAGGTAAAACTTCAATTGATATATTAGCTGATTTTCCATAATCCTTATGTTCTATAACTGCAGTTGTAATACCGTTCTTTACACCTGTAATTTCAGAACCGTTAGCTTTAGCAACTTTTTGATTCATTGTTTTATAAGAAAATCCTGAACTCTCTAGAATATCTTGTCTTAAATTAAATGTATTATTTAATGTTGCATTTATTGTATAACTTCCACCTTCATTAATTGTTACCCAATCATCTTGTTTTATAATTTTAACACTTCCAATTAATGTTGGTATATTTCTATTTTCTTTATCTCCATGACCTAATTGACCTGCTGAGTTTAATCCCCAAGAATATGCAGATCCGTCATCTTTTACATATACTGCATAATTCTGTCCTGCAGATATTCTTTGAACTTGTTTGCTTTCAACTAATCTAGGACTAGATATAAATTCATCTGTTAAATCTAAACCTAAGCTAGAACTATTATTTCTACCAAAACTATATACTTCTCCTTCTCTTGTTAAAATATATGAATTATATTGTCCAGCTTTTATTGATTCTGCTAATGGAATATTTTGAATTCTTACTGGAATAGAATATTCTTGTGTATCATCAGATCCTAATTGTCCATAAGAATTATTTCCAAAGCTATATACTATTCCATCTGCAGTTAAGGCTAAATCATGACTTTCTCCTGAAGCAATTTCTACAATATTTGTTAATCCACTTATTTTGTGTGAAAAGTCTGATAGACTCCATACAGTTCCATTTTCTGCAAGAACCAAGTTTGAAGTAGCATCTATAGCTTTCATATAGAAGTCAGCTCTTGCTGGTTTATTTGTATAACCTTGACCCCAAATATACAACTTACCATCTTTATCAATAGCCATACTAATATTCTTATCAGCAATAATTTTTACTATATTTTCTAATCCACTGATTTTCTCAATATTTCCAGTATTTATTCTATTTCCTAATCCTAATTGACCATTTGTATTTGCACCAAATCCATAAACATTTCCTTCAGTATCTAGTGCTAAAGTATGATTTTTACCTACAGCAATCTTAGTAAATCTAACTCCTTCTGGAATTATTACTTCTTGAGGCTCTGTAACACTTACTGATTTAACTCTACCATCTCCCAATTGACCATAAGTATCATCACCAAATGCCCATAAAGTACCATTTGTTTTTAATCCAATTGTATGTTTTTCTCCTGCTTGTAAATCCATTGGTGCAACTTCTTCTGGTTTTAATACATTGATTTCAACACGTCTTTTTGAAATTCCAGCTACTACATCAATATATGTTTTTCCAATTCCAATTGCTGTAACATTTCCACTTTGATCAACTTGTGCAATATTAGAATCTTCTGATTCATATGTGATATCTGCAGGTTTTAAATCATTAAATAAGTTAAATCCTGCTGAATATTCTGCATGTATTGGTTGACTATCTCCAATTGTATTAAATACCATATCTAATTCTTTAACTGATAAATATTCTTTACTAATATTTTCAGGAATCTTTATTGTTTCTGTTGAACTATTTCCTAACTGTCCATAAGCATTATATCCTGTTGCCCAAACTGTTCCGTCTGTCTTAGCATAAATACTATAATATTTACCCATTTCAGCTATAAATATATCTGACAATTTTGTATCTATTCCTTCAAGTACATAATCAGGAACTGATCTACTGTCTGTTGTACCATTTCCTAATTGTCCATATCCTCCAGTACCCCAAGCTAATACGTTTTCTGAATCAGTTATAGCTAATCCAGCATAATAACCTGATGATATTGAAGAAATATCCTTAATTCTTGTATCATCCATACCTTGTATTTGTCTTGGTATTGAACCACCAATATCTGTTAGAGCTCCTAATGTTGCATAACCCCAGCCCCAAACATGAGCATTATCATCTAATGCTAATACTTGTTCAGTAGTTGAAGCTGATATATCTATTACTCCAGATAATTCTTCTACTAATACAGGAACAATTCTTGTAGTATTTGTACCATCACCTAATTGTCCATTTGAATTATATCCCCAACTATATACTTTTCCTTCTGCAGATAATGCATATACAGATCTATTTCCACCTTCTACTTTTATAATTCTTGGTAATCCTTCAACCTGTACTGGTAAAGTCTGTGTTTTCTTTGAGTTAATACCTAATTGACCATAATTATTTAAACCCCATGTATATACATTTCCATTAGAATCTACTGCAATTGAAACATTATATGCTGTACTAATATCTACAATATCTTTTAATACATCTGTTCCAGTTGAATCTTTAACTTTTACAGGAGCAAGATATTGAGTATTATCTTTTTGACCTAATTGTCCATTTGTATTATCACCAAATGCCCAAACTGTTCCATCTTTTGCTAATAATAGTGTATGGTTTGAACTTACTGCAATTTTTACTATATTATCAACATTAACTTTTGTAGGATTTACACGATTTTCTTTATCTCCTAATCCTAATTGTCCATGATCATTTAATCCCCATGTCCATACTGTTCCATCATTTTTCAAAGCAACAGTTGTATATTCAGTTGTAACTACTTGTGGGAATGTAACATCACTTTCTTTAATTACATATACATCAACAAAAACTGTTTTTTGTGTATTTGTTTCTGTAATTCCAACTTTTGTTTTACCACGACTTACACCAGTTATAACACCATCTGTATTTACAGAAGCAACGCCTTCCTTTTTACTTACATAAACAAAATCTGATGCAGTCATGTTATCATATAATAGATTAAATCCTACTGATAATTTTGCGTTTGTTTCATATTCTTCACCCTCTTTTATAGTAATTGAGTGTGAATCTACATCTATAGTAATATCACTAATACATACCCAAGCAGGTCTTTGAATAGAAGATTTATCTCCTAATTGTCCATAATTATTCTTACCTGCTGTCCAAACTGTTCCATCTTCTTTTACTATAACAGAATGAGTTGAACCAGCTGATACAGTTAATACATCTTCAAATTCATCACCATTTCCAGAATATCTAACTTGAACTGGATATAATTTATTTTTGGTTGATTCATCTCCAAATTGATATGTATTGTCTAAGCCCCAAGCATAAACATTTCCTTCAGAAGTTTTAGCCAATACATGACTTACTCCTGCAGAAACCTCTTCTATATTTTCAAGTGGTGTTTGTTGTTCATCCAAAACAACTTGAACAGGTTTATCACTATTTTTACTTGTACCATTACCTAATTGTCCACTTCCATTTACACCAAATGTAAAGACATTTCCTTTTTCTGATACTAGAACACTATAATTTGTTCCCATATCAATATCTAAAATTGGTTGCTCTAATTGTAAATGTGTAGGTGAACTTACATTTTCTTTTGTTTGTAATCCTAATTGACCTGATTTATTATATCCAAAAACATATACATTTCCATCAACGTCTAATGCCATAGAACCATGATGTCCAGCAGATATTTCTTTAATATTATCTAATCTTCTTGCTTGAACAGGAACACTTCTTCTAGTAGTAGTTTCATCACCTAATTGTCCATAAGCATTATAGCCCCAACTATAAACTGTACCATTACTATTTAAAGCTAAACTATGGTTTGCTCCTGCAGATATTCTAATTATCTTATCTAAATTTTGTACCTGAACAGGTTCTAAACTATTCTTTGTTGTGTTATTTCCTAATTGTCCATAGTTATTCAATCCTGTTGCCCAAACTGTTCCATCTGATTTTAAGTATAGAACATGTTGAGTTCCACAAACTATGTCAACAACACCTTCTATTTTAACCTTTGTAGGCTCTTTTCTATTAACAGTATCGCCTAATCCTAATTGACCTCTACTATTATTGCCCCAAGCCCATACTGTTCCATCTGATTTCAATGCTACAGAAAAGTCTGTTCCACTTTCAACTTTTGGATTTGCAATATCACCTTCTCTTAAAATTTTAACAATAATAATTGCTGAACTTTGTGTTTCATTATTTGTTACTAAAATACGTGCATCTCCATATTTTACAGCAGTGATTTCTCCTTTTGTATCTACAGATGCAATATTAGGATTTAATGATTTATAGCTATAAGTAGCTCCTTCTAAATCATCATATAAAATATTGAATCCCATATTCATTTTTGCTTTTATTTTATGTGTTTCACCAATTTTATTCATAATTACAATTGGTTCATCTACTTCTATATAAGATTTACTTATTAAAATTAAATGTTTTGACTGAGAATTTGATCCATCACCAATCTCACCATTTCCATTATATCCAGCAGTATAAACTCTACCCATTTCATCTGCAAATGCTGTAGTATTATTTGCATTACCACTTAATATACCTTTTTCAAACGGATTATTTAAATCAGTATCAAGTACTTTTGAATAATATTTATTTTGTGAAACAGATCCATTTCCAGCTTGACCATAACCATTATATCCAACTGTATATGCACTTCCGTCTTTTTTTATCATTGAAGCTGTATATTGTCTAGCACTAATATATTTAACATCTGTAATTTCTTGTTTATTTTCATCTAATGCCACTACTGGTAGATTTCTTCTAGTATTATCACCTTGAGATAATTGTCCATACTTATTGTATCCTGTAGAATAAATCTTACCTTCTTTATTTAATAAAATTGTGTAATTAACTCCAGCTGCTATTTGAACTATATCTGATATATCATCATTTCCACTTGAATCTTTCATTTTTACTGGGAATTTAGATGATGTCCAATTTTTTATACCTAATTGTCCATTTGTATTGCATACTGTTCCCCATACAGTTCCATCTGAATCTAACATAATTAAGAAATTAGATCCAGCTGTAATATCTATTATATTATTTACCTTTCTTACTCTTGTAGGTAATTTTCTAGTACTTGTTGTACTATCACCAAGCTGACCATAATTATTCTGACCCCAAGCATATACTGTACCATCAGATTTTAATACTGCCATAAAGTAATCTCCAGCTGTAATAGCCACAACATCACTTAAATATTTTGTTCCTGATTCATCATAAACAGGTATAAAGCTTGTTGAAGTTGTTGTATTATTTTGACCTAATTGTCCATAATTATTTTGACCTGTTACCCAAACTGTTCCATCATTTTTTAATACAGCTGTGAAATTTGCACCTACTGCTATATCAAATACATCATCCATACCAGTTTGTGTAGGCTCAGTTCTAGTAGTTTTATCACCTAAACCTAATTGTCCATTTCCATTATAACCCCATGTCCAAACTGTTCCATTTGCTTTTAATGCAACAAAATGTTTTGCACCACCTATAATCTTTGGCCATGTTTTTCCTGGGTCCTGTGGAACTATTGCTTTTACTGCAGTCGTAAAATCTTTATTTTTTACTTTTATATACGTTGTTCCAGGTCCACTTGAAATAGTCATTCCTTCTTGATCTACTGCAACTACATCTTCATTTAAAGTACTAAATTCATTTTCACCTAATTCAACATGATTTGTTAATAAGTTAAATCCTGCTGTTACTGAAACATCTATTTTCTTCTTCTCACCAAATCTTGAACTAAATTTTAATACTTTTGGTTCCACATTTAATTTAGCTTTACTTATACAAATTACCTGTTTTGAATTTATATTATCATCATCACCAAGCTCACCATTTGCATTATATCCAACAGTCCATACTGTTCCATCATATTTTACAAATGTAGTATGTGAACCAGAAGATGTTGCAAGCATAACATTATCAAGTAACGCATCTCCATTTTCATTCAATACTTGAACTGGTTTATTTTTATTTGATTGGTCTCCATTAGCCAATTGTCCATATTTATTATAACCCCAAGAATAAACATGTCCATCTCTGTCAATTGCATAAGATGAATAATATCCACCTTCAATGCTTACAATATTCTCTAAATATTCTGATCTTGGCTCTGATGGGTCTGAATCTGAATTTGAACCTAAACCAGAATCTACATAATTTGATATCATTTTTGGTAAAGTAGTAGTTAGTGTGCTTCCTATTCCTAAACCATATTTATTTGTACCACTTACCCATACATGTCCATCTTTATCAAGAGCTAACATATACCAACTATTTGTAGATATATCTATTATATTATTTAATGTTCCAGTTCCATCGCTTCCTTTAATTTCTCTAATAGTACGAACTGTTGTTTTACTCTTAATACCTAATTGTCCATTACAGTTATGTCCTGTTCCCCAAACTGTTCCATCTTCTTTTAATATAAATGTATCACATTGTCCTATTGCTATATCTTTTACACCAGTTACATTACCTATACCGTTAGAATTTAACATATAAACAGGAGTTGTTCTATTTTTAGCTGTACCATCTCCTAAAGCTCCATATTCATTCCATCCACAGCCTACAACTTCACTAGTATTAAGTATACCTACCCATTGATGTCTAGATGCTGAAATCTTTACAACACCTGTTAAATATCCTGTGCCATCAATGCCTTTTACTTTTGTTGGAACTGTATATGCTTTTGTATCTCCTTGTCCTAATTGTCCTTTGTCATTATATCCCCAAGCCCAAACTGTTCCATCTTTCTTTAAAGCAAGTGAGAAATAACTACCTGCTGCAACATCTACAACATCATCTATATCTATTTTCTTTGGAACATAACTATTAGTTTTTGTTCCATCACCTAATTGTCCATATCCATTATAACCCCATGTCCATACTGTTCCATCTGCTTTTAATGCAACACTATGATTTAATCCTGAAACTATTTTTGGAGTTACTGCTGAATCTTCATCTAAGACTGTAACATCAATTGTAGTAATTTTTGATGAAATTGTATCTTGAGCAATAACTTTAGTAACACCCATGCTCTCGCCCTTTATAACTCCATCTGGTGTTACAGTAGCTACATTTGGATTTAAACTTGATAATGTTACTTCTCTTTCAGAATGATCAATATCTTTAAATAGGTTAAAAGAACTCATACTAATTGAAATATTTTGTTCCTCTCCTACTTTCAAATTAACACTTTTTGGTGTAGCAATAACTTTAAATCCTATATAAACTGGAGTTGAATAATTAGCACCTGAAGGATCTCCTAATTGCTTTTTATTATTTAATCCCCAAACAGCTACATAACCAGTATTTTCTACAACTAATGCATGTGAAGTACCAGTTCCTATATATAAAATATTTTCTAGATTATTATCTCCTGAAACTTCCTTAACCTGAACTGGAATAGAAGAATTCTTTCCTACATATGAATTTCCTAGTTCACCATATGTTGAAGTTCCCCAACTATATACTTTTCCATCTCTTGTTAATGCATAAGTAGTATTTGCACCTGATTTTATAGAAATAATATTACTTAAATTTCCAACTTCATCATAATTTACTACCTGTTCTGGATATTGTTTAGTAACATTCTGATTATTTCCTAATTGACCAGATGTTCCCAATCCAACAGCTATTACTGTTCCGTCTGATTTTAATATATTTGTTGAATAATTAGTTGTTGAAACTCCTATTGCATCAGAAATATAGCTTCCATCACTTAATGTAGCTTTTACTGGAATTGTTTTATTTGATTTAGTTCCATCACATAATTGATAATCATTATTTAGTCCCCAAGACCAAACACTACCATCTGCTTTTACTGCTACCACATGTCCATATCCACAAGCAATATCAATAACCCCTGATAGATTTGCTTTTACCCTAACAGGAATATATTTTTCAACTTTAGTTCCATCACCTAATTGGCCATTTCCATTATAGCCCCAACTATATACTTCTCCTCTCTTATTTACCGCTACTGAATAATCTCCATTAGCAGAAATATAAACAATATCACTCAAGTAGTCTTGACCGTCTTCACCCCAAACTTGAACTGGAGTGTATTTTGTAATTTGTGAGTTATCTCCTAATTGTCCATGGTTATTATAACCCCATGCCCATACAGTACCATCACCTTTTAATGCTAATACATGGTTTGCACCACTTGCTATCATTTGTACATCATCTAAAACTCCATCTGCATTTGTATTTAAAACTTGTACTGGATCTTCTGATGCAATTGCTGTATTATTTCCTAATTGTCCATATGTGTTATCTCCCCATGTCCAAACTGTTCCATTACCTCTTAGTGCAACTGAATGATTATCACCACCAGTTACCATTGGTTCATATTTAATATCTTCTTGATTTTTTATAACTTTAACTAATACTGCTGTTTGAATATCTCTTGTAGAATCTGTTATTTTAATTATCGTACTACCTATATTTTTAGCTTTTACTACACCATCTTCACTAACAGTAGCTATAGATTCATCCATTGAATTATAAGTTAATTTATTCATTTCCAAATCTTTAATATATACATTAAATGAATCTTCAATTTGTGTAGATATTTTTTTAGTTTCTTCTGGTCTCATAGTAAATATAACTTCATCAGCAATCAATGATATTTCACCAATTTGAACAATATTATTTCTGTTATAGTTAGTATCATCACCAATTTGACCAGATTCATTTGAACCTACTGTCCAAACATCTCCATCTATATCTATATATCCAGAATTATTTGTTGATTTTGCATCATTTGCTAAAATATCTAAATCGTTAGCAATTCCTTCATTCTTTGAATCTTTAATAGGAACAAAAACTGAAGAGTCTACTTTATCACCTGTTCCTAATTGACCCACATTATTCTGTCCAGCTATTAAAACTGTTTTTTCTTTATTTTTATTTTGAACTTTTATTAAAGTTCTATATCCAGATGTACCAATATCTATTATATCATCTTCTGAATAACCACTTTCTTCTGATAAAGTAATAGCTACTGGAACAGCTGTATAATAACTTGTTGATTGTGATAATCCTAATTGTCCTACATTATTTCTACCCCATACATAAGCAATACCATTTGATGTAAGTGCTATATTTTGAACCCAACCACCTGATATTTTCACAACATCTCTTAGTACTCCATCACATGTTGGATTTATAACAGAGCTTGTATAATTTCTTCCTTGACTTGCTGCTGTACTACCTCTACTAGTAGCATTAATTCCTAATGTTCCATAATAGTTAGAACCTGTAGATTCAACCATACCATTACCAATTTGAATAATTGAACTTTCTGCATCAGCTTCAACTTTTACTGCATTATATACATTATCCATTTGTGTTGGTATATATTTATTTGAATTATTTAATGTACCTAATTGTCCATATGCATTTCTACCAAATCCATATACATAACCTTCATCTGTTAATAAAAGTGAAAATTCATTTCCTGCACTAACATCTACTATATTTGTAATCTCTTTTTCTCCACTAGAATCTAAAACCTTTTTAGCATATGTACTTGTTGAAGTTGAATCATTGCCTAATTGACCTACATTATTATATCCCCAAGCATATACTTCACCTGTTCTTGATAAAGCTAAAACATGTTCAGTTCCTGCTGATATTTTTACTATATCACTTAAATATGTTTTAGAATCTACTTTTACTCTAACTGGTTTTGAACGATTTACTGTTGTTCCATCACCTAATTGACCTTTAGAATTGTTACCTGTAGCCCAAACAGATCCATCTGCTTTTAGTATTACAGTAAATTTGTCACCTTGTGAAATATCTGGAACAGCAATTGCATTATCTTTATTTTGGATAGAATATACAATAGCTTGTGTTTTATATCCATTTTCTAAATCACGTACTGTAATTGTAGCTTCACCAAGACCTACAGATGTTATCATTCCATTTTCTACTTTTACAACATCTTCATTTGATGAAGTCCATTTTAAATTTCCTAGTTTAATATGTGATGAATATGCATTTAATCTTTCCATCACTTTTACATTTAATTGTCTTGAATCTCCCTGTTTTATATAAATAGCTCTGTTTTCAATTTGAATATAATCTGGTTTTATAGGTTCAACTGTTGTTAAAATTGATGATCTATCTGATAATAATATTTTTCCTTTAGCTGTGCCATTTCTTTTTCCATTTCCATATAATGTACCATCTTCTGTAATAAACATATTTATACTAAAAACTTTATTTGAATTTAGTGCAATAATTTTTTCTGTAAATTCTTCTCCATAGTATGATTTGATTTCTTTAGCATATTCAGAATTTTTTGCTGTATTATTTCCAATTGCTCCAGCCTCATTTGCACCCCAACCATATAATTTTCCTGATTTAGTTAGAGCATAAGCTGTTTCATTTGCAAAACTAATATCTATAATATCATCAACTTCATCTAAAAATGTTGTTTCATCTAATTTTACTCTCTGTGGTTGAAGTTTAAAATAGTTTGAACTGCTACTACTAGAATTCATCACTCCAATTCCTAATGTACCATATCTATTTAGACCCCAAGAATATAATGTTCCATCTTTCAAAATTGCCATTGCTGAATAATAACCACCTGCTATTTTTGATATATTTTTAATATTTGGTGATTTTTTTGGTAAAGATACAGCATAAGGTGATGATGAAACTCTAGTTTCATTTCCAATTTGACCATGAGCATTATAACCCCAACCATACAACTCACCAGAATTTGTAACTGCTAGAGTTGTATTTGCTAATGTTGTAATATCACTTATATCATATAAATATCCTTTTCCTGTGGTATCTTTTACTTGAACAGCATAATTGCTATTAGTACGATTGTTTTGGCCTAATTGTCCATTACCGTTATTACCACAAACCCAAACAGTTCCATCTGATTTTAGCATTGTTGTATGAACACGACCACAAGATATTTTAACTACATCTGTTATAGGGTTACCTTCTGAATCTAATACATAAGTTGGTGATGATTTATTAACATTAGATTTATCACCTAATTGACCATATTCATTATTTCCCCAAGCTACAACTTTTCCATCATTTTTCAATGCTGTAACATAATTAGCTCCAACTGATATTTGAATTACATCACTTAATATATTATCATTTTCTAAATTATGTACTTTTTGTTCTCCAGAATGATTCTCGAAATCTCCTACACCTAATTCTCCATAATTATTTGTACCCCAAGTTAATACTGTTCCATCTGATTTTAGCATTGCTGAAACTGTTTCACCTGAGCTTATTTGAACTTGTACTTTATCTTCTGCATTTCCTACTACTTCTACAAAAACAGTAGCAGACCATAAATTTGTTTTATCTTCTATAGTAATTTTTGTTGTACCAACTGAATGTGCTTTCACATATCCTTCTGCTGTAACTTCTGCTATACTTGGTATTGCTGAAGTATAAACTATATTATCAACTTTATCTACTTCATCTTCATAAACATTAAATCCTTGTGATATTAATGTCTTTAATTGATGTTCTTGACCAACTGTTAAAACTATTTTCTCTTCTTCTGGAATAAGTTTTGAAACACCCATCTTTGTATAAACTGTTACATTTTCAAATCTGTTATTTCCTATTTGTCCATGTTCACCTGTACCAGAAACATAAACTTTTCCATCAGCTTTTACAAGTGTAGTATTATTAATATTACCTATTGAATTTGGAACATTTATAACACCATCTATGAAAGCATCATCTTCTCCAGCATAAACTTCTTTATAAAGTTTAGAAATATTAATTAAATCATTTATATTATCTTTTTGTGCCAATTGAGACTTTGAATTTTCACCTGTTGCATAAACATCATTTGTATCTGTTAACAAGAAGGTAGATCTTTCAGATGCTCCTACTTTAGCAATTCCTGTAGCTCCATTCATTCCATCTGAATCCATTATTAGCACTGGTCTTACATTATTAGATACTACACTTCCTATTCCTATTTGACCGTCTTTACCATTACCCCAAGCATAAGCTTGTTTGCTAGAATCTAATGCAACACAGTGGTATCCACCTGATGCAATTTGAGTAATATTATGTAATACTCCAGGATCTTGATAATTCATTACTTGTCTTACAAATTTTTGTGATGAACTTGAAGCTGTTCCAATTCCTAATTCACCATGTGTATTATAACCAACTGACCAAACTGTAGAATCTCCACAAAGCATCATTGTATTATAATACTCATCAGAAATTTGTACTACATTTTGCATTTCTGCCATTTTAACTATTTTATTTGAAATATTATTTGTTCCATCTCCTAATTGACCATATGTATTATTACCACAAGAATATACATCTCCTGATTTAGTCAATAATGTACTATGGCTTGATCCTGCTCCTATATCTATAATATCTGTAACTGGAGCTGTTCCATATTCATTTAAAATTTCTCTTGCATAATTTGATTCTATATTAGTATTATTTCCTAATTGTCCATCATCATTGCTACCCCATGCATAAACTCTTCCATCATTTGTTAGTGCTAAGTTGTGATCTATACCCAAAGAAATTTTTACTATATTTGTAAGAGGTGTTGTGCTATTTATCATAACTTGTTTTAATATTGATTCATAAGTAGAGGTGTATCCTAAACCACATTGACCAACATTATTTGCACCAACTGCCCAAACTGTTCCATCAGCTTTTAATACTACTGTATAATTTTCACCCTGTTCTGATTGAGGTATTGTAATTGCATTTGGAACATCTCTTACTACATATACTAAACTTGTTGCTTTATATCCATATTTACTATCTGTAACTGTAATTGTTGTTTGTCCTTCTGAAACTCCTGTTACAAGTCCATTATTTACTGTTGCTACTTTTGGATTTGAACTTTCCCATTTTAAAGTTCCAGCTATTGGTGTTTTTGCATACATATTAAAGTTTTGTACAACATTTGTATTTAACTGAATTGAAGCTTTACCTTTAATATAATTTACTCTATCAGTTATTTCTAAATAAGAAGTTTTCATTTCCTTAGCTGAATTAAGTTGTACTGTATTTTTACCAAATAGTTGAGATGTACTATTTCTTCCTAATCCATATACACTTCCATCTTCTCTTATTAAGTACTCATTTCCAACCTCATCATCATCTCTTGCACAAGAAACACTCAATTTTACAAATTTTGCAGAAATATCACCACCATATTTTCCCAATACTTCAACAAATTTATGTTTATCAACTTTAGTATTATCGCCTAAATTACCTAAAACATTTAAACCTGATGCATATACTTTATTATCAGCTGTTAAAACATAACTAACTGCACCAGCAGATCCAATATCAATAACATTTTCAACTAAAGTATTGTCATCAAAATATGGTTGTGTAGGAGAAGTTATAGAAGCTGTATCTCCATTTCCAAGTTGTCCATATTTATTCCAACCCCATGCATAAACTTTTCCATCTTCTGTTAAAGCTAATATATCATGAGAACCTGCAGAAATTTTTGCTACTTTATCAATTTCTGCTTTCTTTGGTATATGTGCATCTGCAGTAGATCCTGTTCCTGTTTGACCTTCTACTCCATCACCCCATACCCAAATAGTTCCTTCTTCTGTTAGTGCATAAGAATTATATAAACCTGTTTTTATATCAACTATATTTTGTAAATAACCATGTCCAGTTGAATCTTTGACTTTAACTGGGAAATGTCTTACACTTAATGAATTATCACCTAATTGTCCATCCTTATTATATCCCCAACTATATACTTCTCCATTTTTAGATAGAGCTAAACAGAAATCATTTCCTCTAGAAATTTTAATAATATCTTTTAACTGATTACCATTTTCATCTACAACATATACAGGTGTAGCTCTGAATTCATTAGTTCCATCTCCTAGGTTATAATTAGAATTATCTCCCCAAGATACAACTCTTCCATCTGAAAGCAATGCTGATGCACTATCCATACCTACAGCAATATCAACAACATCTACTAATTTTCCGTTTCCATCTGGAGATAGTACTTGAACTGGTTCATTCTGAGTATCTGTATTTCCTGTTCCAAGTCTTCCACTTGCACCATTACCCCAGCTCCAAACAGTTCCATCTTCTTTTAATGCAACTTCAAAATCCAAACCTGAACCTATTTTACTATCAGTAAATCCATAACTATTAGTTACAGTAACATATACTGATTTATCTATATTATTATTTTTGTCATGTATTTTTATTATTGTACTTCCAATTCTCTTTCCTGATACAAGACCTGTATTATCAACTGTTGCCACTTGATCATTTTCTGAAGTATATTGTAATGTGCCTAAAGAACTATTGTTATCAAAAACATTTAAACCATTAACAAATTCTATATCTATTTTTTTATTACTATCTTTTTGTAATGTAATACAAGAATCTGTTTTTAAGCTATTATCTCCAGCTCTTACTACATATTCATGATCTAAATTGCTATTATTTCCAAGTTGACCTTCTAATCCTATTCCTGCAATCCAAATTGAACCATCTTCTAAAATATATCCAGAATTTGTTTTATTAGAAGAACCTTCAGTTCCATATAATACATTATTTAATTTTCCTGTACCTGTGCTATCTGGAACTTCTGTAAATATTAAAACTTTTTCAGGATTCTTACCTAAACCTAATTGCAATGAATCATTTGCACCACAACTATATGCTTTTCCATCAGAAGTAATTGCAAATGATGTATTTGCTCCAGAATAAATACTTACTACTCCTGTAAAATCATCTAATTTATCATTTTTTAATATTTTAGCTTTTAATGGACGTGTTGTATTAGTTGTAGTTGCATTTTGTGATAATTGTCCTGATGATCCAACACCAACTGCATATAAATAGTTATCTTCATCAAGAGTCATTGCATGTGTATTACCTGCAGAAATATCATACACATCTCTGTTAATTCCATCATTTTCCTCACCTATACATTCTACAGGTGTATAAGAAATTGCAACATCTCCTTTACTTAGCCAACCATTTGTATTTAAACCAGTTGCTTGAGCAACTCCATCTCCTCTTAATAACATTGTATATGCTTCACCAGCTGAAATTTTAACAACATTAAATGTATCTGTAATTTTTATTGGATAATATTGTGAATCAGTTAAATAATTTCCTAAACGATAACTTCCTCCATTACCCCAAGCATAAACATTTCCTTTTTTATCAAGAACAACACTATGATATTGTCCTGCTGAAACATCAATAATATTGCTTAAACTACCTTCTCCATCAGTATTCAAAACTTTTACTGGATAATATGAGTCATCACTTGTACCTATACCTAATTGTCCATAATTATTATAACCCCAACTATATACTTCTCCATTTGTATTTACAGCAAGCATATGATTTTTACCAGCTGAAATTCTTACTATATTATTTAAATAAGTTCCATCTTCCATTTTTACTTGATCAAATACTGATCTTGATGATGTTGTTCCATCTCCTAAAACACCTTTACTATTTAATCCAGTTGTCCAAACAGTTCCATCTGCCTTTAATACAGCTGTAAAATTATCTCCTTGTACAATCATTGGTGATGTTATAATATTTGGTTTATTTGGAATTACATATATAGTCATTTGTGCTCTATATTGATGTAAATCATCATTTACTATAATTGTTGTAGTTCCAGCTTTTTTTGGTGTTATAACTGCAGAATTATTTACATTTCTAACTGATGCAACTTCTGTATTTGTACTTTTATAAGTTAGATTTCCAATAGCAGGAGTTTTTGCAAATGCATTTAAATTTTCTTCTACTCTAACATTTAATACTTTTTCTTGATTTAATTTTATATAAGCAATTTTTTCTTCAAATTCTAAATAACTTGGTGAAACATCTTCAACATATAATCTAGTTTTATACTTATTTGATAAACCATCTAATAATTGTCCATTTGTACATTTACCATTTGCTAAAATAGAACCATCTTCTTTTATCATATAATTTGTATAAGAAGATGAAGAATCACCTTGTAATTTAACTACTTTATCAGTTAAATGTAAATCTTTAGAATATCTTCTCTCCATTATAGTTGGAGTAGTTTTAGTACTATTTGAGTTATCAGCTACTTCACCACTTGTATTTAATCCCCAAGCATAAACTATTCCTTTACTATCTAATGCATATCCACTTTGGAAAACAGCACCAATATCAACTATTTCATCTGTACTTTCTAATTGTACTTTAACTGGTGTACTACGAGTATTTTTTGTTGTATCTCCTAAGCAATATGTAGTATTATATCCCCATGCCCAAACTGTTCCATCATTTTTTAAAGCAATTGTTGCATCACTTTCTGAAACTATCTTTTTTACACCTTCTAAATTTTTAACTTTAGCAGGATGTTTTACAGTACTTGTTGCACCATTTCCTATTTGTCCTCTTGTACCTGCACCCCATGCTATAACAGTTCCTTCTTTTGAAAGTGCTGATACAGAATTAGCACTACAAGATACTTCTTTTATACCAGTTAAATACTCTTTTCCTGCTGTATCTAAAACCTGAACAGCATAACTATAATTAGTAGTAATATTAATTCCTAATTGATAACTTGAATTAAGTCCCCATGCCCAAACTGTTCCATCTGCTTTTACAGCCACACCAAAATATTGTCCTGCAGAAATATCTACAACACCTGATAATTTATTATTATTTAAATCTACAACATAAATTGGAACACTTGTATTATCACTTGTATTACCTAATTGACCATCATTATTTTGGCCCCAAGAAACCACCTCTCCTGATTTCAATAAAGCTAAATTATAATTTAATCCTGAAGCAATATCTATTACATCAGTTAAAGGATTTTTTCCATCTGGAGATAATACTTGAACTGGCTTTTCAGTAGAAGCCTCAAAAGTTCCATCTCCTAATTGACCATATGTATTATCACCCCATGCCCAAACTGTTCCATTATTTTTCAATAATACTGTATGAGAATTTCCTGATACAACCTTTGAAATATTTGATAAATCTCTTTCACCAACAACTACTTGAACTTTAGTTTCTAAATTATTTTTTGTATCAACTACTTTTATACCAGTTGTTCCATTACTTACACCTGTAATCTCACCATCAGGGCTTACATTTGCAATTCCATCATCATCACTTGTATATGTTAAATCTCCTATACTTTGCAAATTATTATCTATATTTAAATTGAAGTTTGGTTTAAATTTTATATCAATTTTTTTATTTTCTCCAACTCCGATTTCATACATATCATCAGTATAAATACTAGCATCTTCTATTTTTGTAATTAAATTAGTAGAAACATAAGTACCGTCACCATGTTGACCTGATGTACCTAATCCTGTTACACCAACAGAACCATCATTAAATGCAAATCCATAAGTAGTTCCTTTTGAGTCTCCAAGTTTTAAAATACTTTCTATAGGTGCAGAATTTTCATTTTTAACCTGTGTAAATACTTTTACTGTCTTAGATGTTCCAATTGATAATTCTCCACCAGTATTTAAACCACTAGCATAAATTTCAGTTTGACCATCAGCTTTCTTTACATTAATAAAAACTGATGATGGACCTGATCCAATATCTACTATTTCTCCTTCAATATCTCCACCAAGTGTTAAATTAGTAGCTTTACTAAGTACAGTAGGTGTTGTAACACCAAATTGACCACTTGAATTTATACCCCAAGCTACAGCTGTTTTATCTTCTTTTAGACCAATTATATGATTTACACCAGAATCTATTCTTACAATTCCTTTTAAAATTTCTTCACTATTTGCATCAATAGCTTCTACAAGCTCTGCTCTAGTAGTTGTAGTAGTACCATCAGCTAATTGTCCACTACTATTTAATCCAGCTCCCCAAACAGTTCCATCTCCTTTTAAAATCCAAGATGTATCTGTTCCTCCTCTTGCTTGTATAACATTATATGAATCATGCATTTTTGTAGGATATGTAATTGTTGATGTACTATTTATTCCAAGTGCATGATTTCCTGCATTACCCCAACCAAACACTTCTCCATCGCTAGTTACAGCTAAACTGAAATCTATTCCACATGCAATATCAACGATTTTATCAATATATCCACTTCCATCTTCATTATTTACTTTAACAGCATATCTTGAAATAGTATTTGAACCAATACCTAATTGACCACTTGAATTTTGTCCCCAAGCCCAAACTGTTCCATCATCCTTTAAAGCAATAACATGTTGTGCACCAACAGATATCTTTCTAATACCAGTTAAATACTCATTAGAACTTATTTTTACTTGTGTTGGAATATTAACTGCTATTGTAGACCCATTTCCAAGTTCTCCAACAGATGAAGCTCCAGATGTCCAAACTGTTCCATCTTCTTTTAGATAAGCAGTAAATGTTGTTCCACTTTCTACTACTGGAATTGCTGTAGCTTTTGATGTTACGACATTTATAATAGATTCTGCAACATATCCCAAATCTTTTATTTCTGCTATAATCGTTACTTGACCTCTAGAAACTGCTGTTACAAGTCCATTATTCTCTACAGTAGCAATATCTGTATTTGAAGAACGATATGTAACATTACTCAAAGGCACAATATAATTCTTAGTGCTAAATGCATTATTAAAACTTGGCGTTAATTGTATATTTTTACCAACTTCTACAAATGCTTGATTATTATCTAATCTCAAATATTCTTCATCTAGTTTTGTAGCAAAAAATGTATATGCAGAACGCTCACTCATTAACTTATTTGAAGAAGAAACACCACTTCCATACAAAAATCCATTTTTATCTATCATAATATTTGAATTAGTGTATTGACCTTCTTGTAAACTTTCTATATTACCTAAAATTTGATTTCCAACTTTTACTACAGGAGTTGCTACTACTTTGTTAGCTACAGTATAGTCACCTATTTGTCCATATGTATTTAATCCCCAGCCATAAACATTTCCACTAGAATCTAAAGCAAAGCTAGTTTCATTATTTGAGGCTATATCAACAATATTTCCAATAGGATTATTTGCTCCTAGTAAAACTTGTTGAGGAAAATTCTTTCTATAACTTGCATTTGAACCATTAGTTGATGATGTATTAATACCTAAATTTCCAGAGCGATTTAATCCCCAACTCCAAACATTACCATAACTATCTAATGCAATACATTGATTTTGTCCAGCATCAACTTTTTCAATATCTGTCAAATCAGATACTTTTGTTGGAACATATTTACTCAATAATTCATTATTACCAATTTGTCCATTTGTACCAAGTCCCCAGTTATAAACTGTTCCATCTTTCATTAAAGCAGAGCTAAATGTTCCACCACCAGAAACCTGTTTTACACCATTAAAATCACTAAGATTTCCTTCTTCATCTAAAGTTTGAACTTTTACTGCATATATTCTCTTATATGCATCGCTTTTTGTCGAAGTTGAAGCGACATTAATACCCAATTGTCCATATGTATTTAATCCCCAGCTCCAAACACTACCATCTTCAGAAACAGCTAACATGTGACAATCACCAGCAGAAATATTAACTATATTTGACAAACGATCTCCATTTTCATCAACAACATAAACTGGCAACAATGCAGTTTCTGTTGTATTATTACCTAATTGTCCATATGTATTATCACCCCAAGCTAATACTGCTCCACCGTTTGTAAGAGCATAAGCAGATAATCTACCTGCTGTAATTTGTTTGATATTGTTCAATTCTCCATCACCTGTTACATTTAATACAGGTGTAGGATTTTGCGTACTTCCATCTATGGTATTATTACCTAATTGACCATTTTGGTTATCACCCCAAGCTAATACAGACCCATTTTCTTTCAAAACGATTGCAAAGTTTTCGCCTGATGCAACTTGAGATTTTGTTTTATTATTAAGGGCATCCAAAGAAGCAGTAGCATTTATTGGTGTTACTGCATTATTAGCAAAAGTTGAAGATACTTCACTAATTTCATTTGTTTTTAAATTTGACTCTTCAGTGTTTTCATAGTCATTTGTGGCAATTTCCTCATTTTTTTCAACTTCCAAAAATTGTTCATCACTCACAAATTCTTTATTTTCTAATTCAAATCTTTGAACCATTCCGTTTTTATCTTTAAACACAGTTGATACACAAAACATTGCGAGTATCACTGCTGTTATTAAAAACATTCTCTTTCTCATTTTTCTCTTTAACTTTTTACTAAACTTCATTGGTTTCCCTACCTTCATTTTTTTTATTTATATATATAATTATAAAAGCTGAATTTTATTTTTCAATAAGGCTAAAAATAAGTTATTTACAATATTTTCTTATTTTCTAACGGAAATTATTTATTTATTTTAGGTAATTTTTATATTATTTTTTGATTAAATTTTAATTATTTTTCTATTACAAAATATAATTTTTTCAACGGAAAGAGTAAATTTGGTCGTGTTTTTTATCATACATGCATGTACAATTTACAATATAAATTCGTAAAACATGATATTTGAAAATGATTATAATTTTTGCGGGCGCCCACTTGGCGCCCCTACAATTTGTATTATCTGTATTGGCGTTCATTGAACGCCCGCAATATTGTGTATAATCCTTATTATTTAAATCATCTGTATGGGCGCCCATTGGGCGCCCGCAATATTGTGTATAATCCTTATTATTTATATCATCTGTAGGGGCGCTCATTGGGCGCCCGCAATATTGTGTATAATCCTTATTATTTAAATCATCTGTATGGGCGCTCATTGGGCGCCCACAAATTTATGTTTGTATCTGTTATACTTTATTCCGTAATACTAATAAATTTTTTATATTATTTTTTTGCAAAAAAAAACATCTTTTATTGATAATAATATCAATAAAAAATGTTTAATCTATTTTATTTTTATTCTTTTACACTTATATGATTAATTTTTATTACTTCACCTGTTCTTTCTAATATTTCACAATTATTTTCTTTTGATGTGATGTAATAATGTATTTCTCCATCTTTTATAAATCTTAATACTTCTAATTCATCTATATTTACTTTTTCATCTAATTCTTTAAACTGTTTTTTTGCTATTTTCTTTGCATCATCCTCACTTATTACATCTCCAGAAGATTCTACAACTTTTACTTCATTTTTTGAATCCGAATTATTTTCTTCTTTTGGTTTATTTTTATTTTCTGATTGTGTAGCATTTTTTATGCTTGCAACCATTCCACTCACATCAGGTTCCAAAATAACAAAAATAGAAGCAATAATGACTATAATACAACCTAATATTGCAATATTATATAAATTCAAAATATTTTTGCGTTTCTTGGTTCTTCTAGATTTTCTCATATTAATACCCCTCTTCTTTTGAATTTTCGATTAAATTATATCATTATAATTTTTTATTGTAAATAGAAATTTTTTACAATATAAATTCGTAAAACAGGATATTTGAAAATTATTGTATTTTTTGCGGGCGCCCACTTGGCGCCCCTACACAAGAATTGTAAATAACAAATATAATATTTTAAAATTCACAAAAAATTTGTATGTATGATTATTTTATAAATAAATGAAAAACAAAAATATAAATCATCTGTAGGGGCGTTCATTGGACGCCCGCAATTTGTATAATCTTTATTATTTGTATCATCTGTATGGCGTTCATTGGACGCCCGCAATATTTTTTCACATGACTAATAAACCTTTAATTTTAAAGGTTTTTTTCACACATATTTAAATTTGTATTTTTTTTTTTCACATATTTAATTTATTTTTGGCATGATTAATAAACCTTTGTTTTTAAAGGATTTTTTTCATACATTTTTATATTCTCTTTTTTTTGCGGGCGCCCAATGAGCGCCCCTACATGGCTCCATATATTTTTTTATTCTTTTTTTTTGCGGGCGCCCAATGAGCGCCCCTACATGGTTTTACTCATTGATTGTCTCTTTATTTATATCTCTACAAATCCATTGCGCGCTTTTATGGACTTGTATCAATATAATGTGCGCACTTTCGAGACAATCATGTGAGAATGGCCATATTTTAATTTTTTATTTATTATTGAGTAATTTTATATATCTCTTATAAAATTCTCTTATTTTTGATTTTAATCACATATAATTTGCTTTGATATTTATTATATGCTACTAAAATCTTTTTAATTAGTACTAATATAATTTTTTACTTATCTTATTCTTGAACCTTATTATTTTCTTTCAAATCATCATCTTCTTCTAAGTTTGAATTTAGTTTAATGATGATTGGTTCATCGTTATAAATAAGTTTAATTTTTAATGTTCTATCTCTATGCTTAATTGTAATTGTTTCTCCATCTAGTTTTTCACTTATTCTATCATTTAATATTATCTTAACTTCGCTGTTGTAAGTTTCTCCGTCTAAATAATCATTTACATTGATTTCAGTTTTGTTTCTGCTTAATCTTTCTTTACCAGCTAATACAAACTCTCCATTTTCTTCAACATAAATTTCTGTATTTTTCTTAGTTAATAATAGTATTAGTAATAGAATTGATGCACCTAATATTACTCCAACTGCTTTTTTCTTTGATAAAGAATCATTATCTTTATTATCTTCAGCTACATCTTTTTCACCTAATGTAATTGTAGGTCTATTTTTATTATCATATTCTGTTTTTTCATTTACATTTGTATTTGTATCTGTATCTGAACTATTATCTTCTTTATCTTTTAAATCTTCAGTTGTGTTATCTTTTAATTCATCTTGTGATTGATTGTTATTATTTACAGAACTCATTGAAGTTCTCTTTGGTTTTCTCTTTGAAGAAATACCATTTGAATTATTGTTTCCAGAGTTGTTGTTTCCTGGATTATTATCACTTGGATTATTACCACTTGGATTGCTGTTATTGTTATCGTTAGTAGATGGGGCTACTTTTGGATATACATATACAACAAAATCTGTAGTGAATCCTTGATAATTTACTTTTACTACTTGGTAACCAGATACATTAGGGTTATATCCAGATACCATATCTTGTGTAATATTTACAATATCTGTTCCACTTGTTTTTATTACTTTGATTGTTCCACCTGTTACATCTAGATTTTCACCATATTTATATTCTGTTTTATTAGGTGGTGTATTTAAAGCAATTCCACTTATAGAATCTGTTACTGTAATATTAAATGTTTTTGTATAACCTTTATAATTTACTGTTAATGTTTGAGTTCCTACGACTTTACTATTAAATCCACTTATCATTGATGCAGTTAATCTTGCCTCTTCTTTAATAGCACCGCTTGCCATTTTAATTTTAATTGATCCACCTGTTAAATCTAATTCTTCACCATATTCATAAGTTAATTTATTAGGTGGTGTTAAAATAGCATCTGATTCATAATCTGATACATTTATATAGAATGTATCTGTTAATCCTTCGTAGTTAACTGTTAATAATACTTGTCCTAATCTATTTGTTGTAAATCCTGTAATCATGCTAGCATCCATAGGGATGATTTCTTGATTACCACTTTCTCTTTTTATCTGGATACTTCCTCCAGCTAAATCCATTGCTTCACCGAATAAATATTCTAATTTATTTGGTAATTGGAAAATTGACATTTCTGTTAATTCATCTACAACTGTAATTCCAAATGTTGCTGTTTTTCCTTCATATTTTACTGTAATTATCTTAGCACCAGTTGTTCTTGTATCAAATCCTTCAATCATATCTTCTCTCATATCAACTGTTTCTTTTATAGTTCCTGATGCCATAACTACATTAACTTTTCCTCCGGATAAATCCATTGGTTCATTTAGTTTATAAACAAGTTTGTCTGGATAATCAATTGTAATTTCTTTTATATAATCTTGTACATTTACTTCATATGTTGTTGTTTGATTTTCATATGTTACTGTTAATGTTTGTGGTCCTACTTTATTTGGATCAAAGTTTGTAACCATATCTGGTGTAATAGCTTGTGTTGTAGTTCCACTACTTCTTGTAACATTGATTGTTCCTCCATCTACATCTAAGCTTTCACCATACAAGTAATCTTTCTTTGGTGTTGTATTCATTGTAATTGATTTTACATCATCTACAACTACTACACCGAATGACTTTGTAATTCCTTCATATTCTACATTTAATGTTTGTGGTCCTAATCTGTGAGAATCATATCCTTTTACCATTAGTTCTGTTAATTGAACAGTTTCAGTATTTTTACCACTTGCAGTTACTTTTGTTATGTATGCATCTGATAACTCTAAAGATTCTCCATATTGATATGTTGTCTTACTTGGGGGTGTAAGAACTATATCTACTAAGTAATCATTTACAGTTATATTAAATGTATCTGTTTCTTCTCCATATGTAACTGTAATTGTTTGTGGTCCTTCTAAATACGTTGAATCATATTCACTTAACATATCTGGTGTTACAGGAATTGTTGATGTTCCACTTTCTTTTACCACTTCTAAAGTTACATCTTTTAAGTCTATATCATGTCCATAATCTACTGATGATGGAGCATTTTTTACTTGTATACTTAAAATATGATCAATTACTTCTACTTCAAATGATTTTGTGAAACCTTCATATGTTACTGTAATTGTTTGTTTTCCTTCTTGATTTGGAATGAAATTACTTAATTGTACACTTCCATTTCCTTTTCCATCTTCAAGAGAAACAGCTTCTGGATTATCTCCACTTGCCATTACTTTCTGTACTGAACCACCTGTTAAATCTAAATCTCCTGAATTACTCCAAGAGTACTCTTTCTTGATTGGTTCTACTAATATGATATCTTTTACATAATCTTTTACTTCTACAGTAAATTCAAATGTTTGACCACCATATTCTAATGTAACATCTTGTTGTCCTACTCTTTCTTTATCATATCCATTAACTTCTACTTCACTGATGTCAATTTCTTCATCTCCACTATCTCTAGTAACTGTAATTACAGTTTCACTAAAGTCTAAGTCTTCTCCATATCTACTTTCTGTTGGTAATCCTGTAGCTTTTAAGTCTTTTACATGATCAACTAAAGTTACTGTTAAATCTGTTTCAAACGTATGTCCTTTAGTAAAGCTATCTGGATTATTATCTTCATATTTTACTTTTAAGTTTTGTTCTTGTACTGTTTGTGGATCATAATCTTCAATCATTTCTGGTTCAACTGGTTTTGGACCTTCTCTCTCTCCACTTGCATATATTACTGTATATTGAAGATTATTTTCATCTATTAAATCTTGTAATGACTTATTATATGAATCTGATATAGAATCTTGACTTATTTCTATCTTATCTACATAATCTTGTACTTCAACATTTAACTCACACGATACATCTCCATATTTTACTTTAACATCTTGTGGTCCGCTTGTATCATATTTATTAAAATCTTCGATTTTTAAATCTTGTTTTTCCTCTTCTGTTAATTCTCTTTCTCCATTACCATCTGTAATTTTTATAGTATAATCTTTTAAGTCTAAATCTTCTCCGTATTTTGATTTTACAGGTGGATCTTTAACTTCAACAACTAAACCTGTTATTTTATTTTTTATTTTTACATTATATGTTGTTGTTTGTGCTATTCCATTTTCTGTAAATGTTACTGTCAATTCTAAATTGTCATTTTCTACATCACTCTTAAATCCTGTTACTGCCACACGTCCTTTTGCATCATTTAAATCTATTGATTCTTTAGCTCCTACTGCTCTTTGTACTAAGATTGAACCTTCTGATAAATCAATTCCTTCATTTAAATTATATTCTGTCTTTGGATTATCTGCTGGATTCATCTCTATTGATCTTACATCATTTATTATTTTTATATCATATTCTTTTGTCTCTACAACTTTGTCTTCTTGATATTTTATTACTAATTTTTTTGTTAATGTATGATCAGCTCCAAAATCTCCTTCTTCTGGTTCCATAT
>CANRKJ010000022.1 GCA_947631185.1 uncultured Clostridia bacterium
TTAGATATTTTTTTATAAAAAATATATTATTTTAAAAATTTTATTAATTAAATAATGCTTGTTTTTCAACAGCCTCCCCAATGTGCGCCCCTACATAATTTTAATACAAATATAAAATTATTAATTAAACATTTGTAGGGGCGTCCATTGGACGCCCGCATAAGCATAACTTTAATTAAAATTAATAATATATTCCTTAATCTATTTAAAACACTCCTCAAACTCTTCCTCTGTTATCTTTTCTTTTTCCAAAAGTTTTTGAGCTACACAATCTAAAATATCCATATTTTCTGTTAAAATTTTCTGTGCTGTAATATATGCATTTTCAACTAACTCACTAATTTGCTTTCCAATTTTATCAGTAATTTCCTCTCCAAATACCTGTATTTCATAAGGATCATCTACTTTAAGAGATATTGGACCAATCTCTTCACTCATTCCATAAACCACAATCATATCTTTCGCAATTCCAGTTGCAACTTCTATATCATTACTTGCACCTGTTGAAATTTCATTTAAAACTATTTTTTCAGCAGCTCTTCCTCCCATAAGGGAAACCATTTTTTCCAATAATTCCGTTTTTGATACATAGAACTTATCTTCTGTTGTTTTATACATTGTATATCCTCCAGCTACTCCTCTAGGAATAATTGAAACTTCTTTAACAGCAGTCTGAGTAGGTAAAAATTTGCTAACTACAGCATGACCAGCTTCATGATAAGCAGTTAATTTCTTATCTTTCTCTGATATAACTCTATTTTGTTTTTCAAGTCCTACTGTAATTTTTCTAACTGCATTTTCTATATCCATTTTTGTTATAGCTTCATGTTTTTCTCTAGTAGCAATTATTGCAGCTTCATTTAAAATATTTGCCAATTCTGCACCAGTAAAACCAGAAGTATCTCCAGCAATTTCCTTAAAGTTTACATCACTAGCTATTTTTTTATCTTTACAATGAAGTTTTAATATTTCTTCTCTTCCCAATAAATCTGGAGCTGGTACTGTTATTTGTCTGTCAAATCTTCCTGGTCTTAATAAAGCTTTATCAAGCATTTCTGGTCTATTTGTAGCAGCTAAAACTATAACAGTTTCATTAGTTTCAAAACCGTCCATCTCTACTAATAGTTGATTTAAAGTTTGATTATTTTCTGATTCTGCTCCACTATTACTAGTTCTTCTAGAACCAATTGCATCTATCTCATCGATAAATATTATACATGGTGCAAGTTTCTTTGCTCTCTCAAATAATTTTCTGACTCTTGATGCCCCAAGCCCAGCAAACATTTCTATAAATTCAGATCCACTCATTGATATAAAAGGAACACCAGCTTCTCCTGCAATTGCTTTAGCAATTAAAGTTTTTCCAGTTCCTGGTTTACCATATAAAAGTATTCCTCTAGGAATTTTAGCACCCATTTTTTGATAAGCTTCTGGATTCTTCAAAAAATCAACTATTTCAACTAATTCGCCTTTTTCTTCATCTAAACCTGCAACATCATCAAATTTAACATTTGTCTTTTTATTTTCTTCTCCGCCATATACTTTTCCGTTGTCTCCGCCAAATCCTTGCATTTTAAATATCATCAACATTAAAACAATTAATAATATTGTTGGCAATAATGAGAATAATCTTTCTGATATATTCAACATTGGGTTTACAGGTTCTTGTATAATTTTAGCATCTATTTTTTTCGAATCTATTTTATCTTGAAGCCACTCCATAAAAGCTTGAAGACTTGGCACTATTACTTCTTCTGTCCTATCTTTCTCTTCTAATCCAGATTTTTCTCCTTCAGCTTTATAAATTACAGATAATTTATTGCTTCCAGTTGTTAATTTTATTTGCTCGATTTCATTACTATTTATTTTTTCAATAAATTCATTATAAGCTAAATCTTCCTCTTTTTTGTTTTCAAAATAACTATAACTAATAAAAGCTATTATAATTATTGTTATTATTGAAAATATTAAATAACTTGCCCATCCATTTTTCTTCTTATTATTGTCATTATTATTGTTTTCTTTTTTCATTTTGATTTTCCTTTCTATATTATTAAATATTAAAGATTTATTAAGTTAAACTTCAGATCCATCTGGTTCCACATCTGGATTTTCCGTTTTAGGCTTTGGCTCATCTTGCTTATTATCATTTTTTGAATCGTCTTTTTTTTCATCATTTTCTTTATCTGTTTCATCATTATCTTCTTTATTTTCTTGTTCTTCTAACTTTTTCTTTTCTAATTCTTCTTTTATCTCTTCATCAACAGTTTTTATTTTCATAAGATTTTTTGACATTTTCATTAAATCTGTTTTTATAATCAAAATTGCTGCAATAATATATATATAAGCTATCATTAAGTACATTGCACTAAAATATTTTATTTCAAATCCTGTTAAATTATACACTACACCATAAATTAAACTACATAAAACAGGAACTGTAAGTGAATAAATCGATAATGCTATAGCAACTGGATATTTAATCACTATTCCACAAATTCTTCCTACAAATATAGCAACAATTGATACTAATAAAATATAAGTCACAACCTCTATTATATTCTCAATTAATAAAGTTAAAAATAACACTACAAATCCAGTAGCAATAATTGACTTATTACCACCTAAAGACTTAAATTCTTCTAATACATCTGCTTTATTTAAATTATTTAAGTTAAATCCGGTATTAATATATTCGTAAGTATAATCATTCTGAATATCATAATTTCTATAAATGATTTTATCTTTTAAAATAATTATAGAAGTCGTTGCATCTTTAGTTTTTTTAATATATTCATCTATTTGTTCTTTTCCTATTTCTGACGTATCTGCAATTACTTTTATATCATATTCCTCATCATAGCCTTCTTCATATCTTTCAACATTAAGGGTAGTGCCATCAAAAGAAAAATCTGGAAATTGATTTTCAAAATAGTTTATTCCCTTTGTTAACTCTTTTGAAAGTAAATAATCTGTTACACCAGCTAAAACAATTGAAGAAAAAATTATAATTAAAAGCATAAATTTTATAGAAACACTTAATTTTTCTTCAATAAAAATTCCATATTCATCTAAATTAAATATAGCTATTTTTAATCTTTTAAAAAAATTTAATTTTCTTTTTTCTTCCAATTTAAATATACTCCCTTCTTATATTAGAATTAGCATTTAGTGGATTAATAAATAATATTACTGTATCTCCTTCTTTAATATCTGAATCTGTTATATCAACTATAGCATGATACATTCCAAGTCTTCCAATAACATTATATTCTTTATTTTCAATTAAAACTTTTATATTATTATCTTTAAATATCTTTTTTAATTCAATTAAAACTGAAATTATATTTTCTGATAACTTAAAACTATCTCTATTTTTTTTGTAATTAAGACCATCTACATATCCGACAGGAATTATAGCTATTCTAGTTTTTCTTCTAGTTTTATAATTATTTCCATAACTAATATAACTACCTTTAGGAACAATTTTAATCTCACTGACTATTGATTTGAATACACCTATTTTTTTTAATCCTTCTTTTTTATATAAAGTTCTTCCTTGAATTATTGAACCTAATCTTACAGCATTTAAATACATATTCTTATATAACATAAACGCTGTAGAATTACAACAGTGTAATAATTTTGGATCTATTCCATTTTTCTTCAAAAATGAAATTACATTCATAAATCTTTCAAATTGAATAGTTGTCCATTTTTTATCAATAGCTTTTGAAAAATGAGTATAAAATCCTTCAATTTCTACTAAATCACACATTTTTACAGCTTCCAAAATTTCTAATTTTCTTTCATATTGAAATCCATATCTACAAAAACCCGTATCAATTTTTATATGAGCTCTAATTTTTTTATTTGAAAAATTTTTTTCACATATTTCAATTTGTTTTTTATTATCAATTGTAATTATTATATTATTTTTTATTAATTCCTCTAGCTGATTTTTTAAATTAACAGGAGTTAACATTAATATATCAACACTTATACCTGCTTCTCTTAACTTTATAGCTTCATCTATAGTTGCAACAGCTAGAAAATCTATTCCATTTTCTATTAAAAATTTTGAATATTGAATAAGATCAAGACCCATTCCATTAGCTTTAACTACAGCAATTATTCTTGTATCAGTATTACACAAATCCGATTTTATTATGTTTAAATTGTTTTTTAAGTCTTTTTTATTTATTTCAATTTTTTTCATTTTAATCTATTTTTTATCCTTTATTTTTCTCAAGAAACTTCTTAAACTCCTAAAAGCTTTTTCAGAAAATTTGTATGCCTTATGAACTAGTGGCTTATATGATATATATACTTCTCCAATGAATTCTGTAAAAACAGCATTAAAACCTTTTTTAAATCTATATAATCCATATTGTGGGTGTGACTCATCAACTACTCCAGCTACACCTCTAAAATCATACATATCAGCACCTAAATCAATTGCTTCTTGTATCATAGTCCATTGAAGTAAATAATTTGGCATCAAATTTCTATGACTATTACTACTTGCTCCATATAAATACCAAACTTTATTTCCATAAATGATTGGAATAATTCCGGCAATAGGCTTATCTTCATAATATGCTAACAGCAATTTCATATGTCCAAATGGTACAAGTTCATCATACATTTTTTCAAAATATTCTAAACTTCTTATACCAAATTCATCTCTTTTTCCTGTTTCTATCATTATATCATGAAAAGCCTTTAAATCATCTCTTGTTCCTTCTTTTATTACTACTCCTTTTTTTATAGCATATCTTACATTATATCTAGTTTTTTGATGGAACTCTTTAAAAATATCATCTTTGGTTTTACCTCTTAAATCCAATCTAAAAACAAATCTAGGTTGTATTTCATCTTTAAAATCTTTACTATCATCTTTTATTTTATATCCTAATTCTTCAGCAATTTTTCTATATTCATCATTTGATTTTTCTATATCAGGCTCCATCCTAATAGCAAATGCTTTATATTTTTTAGCTAGCAAATCAGTTCCATCTTTAATATCTTTTAAAATTTCTTTATTAGTAATATCGCAAACTGGACCTCTGGCAGAATACATTAGATTACCAAAAATAGGAATTTTCCTTATCCATACACATAAGCTTCCTCTAATATTTCCATCATCATCTTCTGATAATATAACTTCTTTAATCCAATTTGTTTTTACATTTCCCCATTCTAAAGATTGCTGAAAATTGCATCTTTCATTTTTGCTTAGAAACTCTTTATATCTATCTCTATCTTTTTCTTCTAAAAGCTTTATCATTGTATTATGTCCTCCAAAATTATATTTTAAGGTGTTGTAGCTCCGCTCGCTGTGTTTGTCTGCGTAGAAGCAGATGGCTGTTGAGTAACAGCAGGTGTTGTAGAATTAACAGGTTTTTCTGTAGCTGGTGGAGCAGTAGGTTTTTCTGTAACTGTTGATTCTGCTGGTGCTGTTGGCTGAGTTGGTTGTGCTGGTGTTGCTGGCTGAGCAGGCTGAGTTGGCTGAGCAGGTTGAGCTGGTTGTGCCGGTTGAGCTGGTGTTGGAGATTGCTGTATAGTCTCTCCAGTAGTTTCAGGAGCAGGTTGTGGAACACTGTGATTTATATTGCAAGTTTCTGATGGCGCATTTCCACTAGTACCATAACCTAATGTAGTCCATGGAGCATTCTGTTCAGAATCCAAAATTTTTGGATAACTAAGCGAAGAAACATTGGTACATCCTGGTTTTGCAAGTAATCCAGAATCATTACAAATTGTATAAAATCTATGTCCATCACATGGAGATGGTACAGTACCTTCTGCAAACACTTCTACATATACATCAGAACATCCTGCTGAAGCTGTATGACCAGTTGTTCTACAAATATTTGCTCTAACAATTCCTGCTGGTTCAGTGAAAGTTTTATTTTCTAAACCAGTATGTATTTTCTTCATTATTGAAGACCATATAAGTCCTGCTGGATTTCCATTATAAAATACTTGTGCTCCTTTTTCATATCCAAACCAACATGCTGCAGTATAATATGGAGTAAATCCACATAACCATCTATCTTTATCTCCATTAGTTGTACCTGTTTTAGCACCAACTTCTATTCCAGGAATACTACAATATGTAGCAGTTCCTCCAGGTTGTACAACTGATTGTAAAATATTCTGAGTTATATAAGCATTTTGTTCACTTAATACTCTTTTTGACCTTTCTTCTGGAGTTTTACATTGAACATATATTGTTCCATCTTCATCTACAACTTTTGTATAAAATGTAGGTTCAATATATACTCCATTATTTGCTATTGCTGCATATGCTGCAGCCATATTTAGTGCAGATGTTCCATTTTCTAATCCACCTAATGCTAATGATAGGCCTTCTGAACCCAAACCTGTTATACCTACGCTTTCACAAAAGCTCATAGATTTATCAACTCCAAGTTTTGCTAAAGCTTTAACATTTGGAATATTTGCTGATAATGCAATAGCCTGTCTCATTGTCATTGGTCCTTTATAACCAACATAATAGTTTTTTGGAGAATAATTTCCAAAATTTGTTTGTCCATCATAAAAAACTGTTGCACCTGTAATAACTTTATTTTCTAAGCCAGGAGCTATAACTGATATTGGTTTCATACAAGAACCTGTTTGTTTTTTCAAATCTAATGGATAATTAAAATTACCTATATTAGTGCTTTTTTTATCTTCTCCAATTCCTGTTCCACAAGAAAGTACTTCTCCTGTTTTATGATCTATAACAACGAAAGTCGCCATAGATGATTGACTACCACTAAATATTAAATATTTTTGATTAACTAATTCATCTTCAACTATTTGTTGAATTGGTGTTTTTTGAGTTGTATATATTTTATATCCTCCACTATATAAAATCATTTCAGCCATTTGTTTGTTAACACCTTTTTCTTCCATTATTTGTTTAATAATTTGTCTTAAAGCAGCTTCTGTTTGATATGAAATGATTGTGGTAGGATTTGTATCTCCTTTTTGAAAATTTAAACCTTTATCTGTTTCTGCAATTGATTGATTATATTGTTCTTCTGTTATATATTGTAATTCATACATCTTAGCTAAAACTGTTTTTGTCCTTGTTTTTATTTTTTCAATCATTTTTGGGTCAGAACTAAATGGTTTGTAACCATTAGGAGCATGATTTATTCCAGCCATAAAGGCACATTCTGCAATTGATAAATCTTTAGCAGTTTTATTAAAATAATATTTTGCACCAAGTTCTACTCCATTTATATCATTTCCACCAACAAAAATTATATTTAAATATAATTCTAAAATTTGATTTTTATCTAAATATTTTTCTACCTGAATAGCTTTAGCCATTTCTTTAACTTTTCTATTAGCAGAATCCTCTTTATCTTCAGTTATATTTTTAACAACTTGCTGTGTAATTGTACTTCCACCAAAATCAGATTTTCCCATGTGAATTATATATGACATAGTAGCAGCAACTGTTCTTTTTACATCAACTCCAAAATGCTCATAAAATCTTTCATCTTCTATTGCTATATATGCTTTTGGTAAATATTCACTCATTTCATCTAAAGAAACACATTTTCTTTTTGTACCACTACTTAATGTAGCCAAATAATTTCCATCTATATCATAAACTGTTGAATTCTCATATTTAATTATTAAATCATCTTTAGATATTTTTAATTCATCACATTTTAAAATAGTTTTAGCACAAATTGCAATATATACTATTCCACTTATTAAGCAACACATTATTATAAATTTAAAAATAGTAATAATAGCAGGATGTCTATATGTAAAATTAGGTTTTTTTACCCAGAATTCTTTTTGATCTATATTTTTCTTCTTAGATTTTTGTTTTCCTTTCATTTTTCCCCCCAAAAATCTCCTCTATACATATTACAAAATTATATATTTCTACAACTTAAAATATTATATCATAATTTCTTAAAATATAAAGTATTTTACAAAATTAATTTAATAAAATTTTATATAATAACATCACTTATTTTTAAAAACGGAAATGCACCATCTTGAATTAGTTTATTGGTACCACTAGAATGAAAATTATTAATATTTCCTGGAACTGCATAAACATCTTTTCCTTGTTCTAGAGCATATTCTACAGTTATTAAAGATCCACTTTTCTCAGATGCTTCTACAACAATTATTTTATCAGATAATCCACTTATCAATCTATTTCTTTGTGGAAAATGATAAGCAATTGGTCTCTCAAAAAAAGGATATTCAGTAATTATTGTTCCACCTTCAGATAAAATTCTTTGATATACTTTAAGATTTTCAAATGGATAAAACACATCTTCACATAATCCAGAACCCAAAACAGCAATTGTGTTTCCTCCTTTAATATCTAATGCACCTAAATGTGCAAATTTATCTATTCCAACAGCCAAACCACTTACAGTATTAATATTTAAACTTGACAAATCTTTAGCAATTTTTCTTGAAATACTTTTTCCATATTCACTTGCTTTTCTAGAACCTATAATAGCAACATTATTTTCATATAATTTTTTAATATTTCCTCTAACATATAATTGAGTTGGACAATCAGAAATATTTAATAATCTTATTGGAAACTCTTTATCATACATAGACACAATTTTTATGTTTTTATCTAATAAAATTAGATATTCTTTTTCTAAATTCATTTTTTTATTACTATCAAAAATATTAAATATTACTTTTTCAGAATACCTTTTTTCTTTTAGTTCTTCTTTAGTAGCTTTCCACAAATTCTTCGCATTTTTAAAATCTTCTATCAATTGTAATTTTATTCTATTATTTAAATTTAATTTTGAAAACCATATTTTATATTCTATTTCTTCCATAATTCCTCCAATTTTATAATATACATTTAATTTTTTAGCAAAGTAAAAAAGAAGACAAATGATATAATCATTTGCCCCCAATATTATTTATATTTTAATTTTTAGCAGATTTAACTAAATTTTCCATTAAACAAGCTACTGTCATTGGTCCTACTCCACCAGGAACAGGAGTTATATAACTTGCTTTTTTCTCAACATTTTCAAAATCTACATCACCAACTAATGAACCATTATCTAATCTATTAATTCCAACATCAATAACTATTGCACCTTCTTTTACCATATCCTCTGTTACAAATTTAGGCTTTCCTATTGCAGAAATAATTATATCCGCCTCTTTAGTGATATTCTGAATATCTCGCGTTTTGGAATGACATATAGTGACAGTAGCATTTTTTGAAAGTAAACATTGAACCATAGGTTTACCCACAATATTGCTTCTTCCTAGAATCACTGCTTTCTTTCCTTCTATATCTATTTTATATTCTTCAAATATCTTCATAATTCCAAGTGGTGTACATGAAATAAAAGAATCTATACCAATTGATAATTTTCCAACATTTATTGGATTAAAACCATCTACATCTTTTTTTGCATCTATTCTTTCAAAAGCTTTATTAATGTCTAAACTATTTGGAATCGGAGATTGAAGTAATATTCCTGACACAGAATCATCTACATTAAGCTTATCTATTACATCAAATAATTCCTCTTCTTTAATATTTTCATCAAGTAAATATTCCTCAAAGTCTACTCCAATATATTTACAAGCCTTAGATTTATTTCTAACATAAACACTTGAAGATGGATTATTTCCTACCATAATTACTGCAAGTTTTGGATTTATTCCTTTTGTCTTTAAATTTTGTACTTCAATTTTCAAATTATCTTTTATTTTTTTTGAAAGCATTTTTCCATCTAATATTACTGCCATATATTTACCTCATTTTTTACTATTATTTTTTACTATATATATAAGTGATATTATAGATAATAATAAAATCACTATAAATAAAATTATATTATAATTTTTTCCTACTTCTGGAATTGTACCAATTTTAGATACTATATCCTGATAAACTTGATTATCTTGTTCTGGTAATTGCTCAGTATTGGTATCTTGAACTGTATCTTCTGTAGAATTTTGATCTAGCTCTTCTGGTTCTGGCTCTTCTTTAATCTCTTCTGGATTTTCAGTAGTTACTAAACTACTAGCCACATATGCTACATTTCCATTATATATAATTCTAGACCACCCATTACTAGCTGTACCTGTTCTTGTAACAGATTGTCCTTTATTTAAAAAACCTATTTTTGTACTATCTTTACTCCAACTACTTCTAACATTCATTGATTGAGTGGCATATACTGTTTCATTAGCTTCAATAAAATTCATTTCCGGCTCTGCTGGTTGTGGATTTTCAACAGTATTTTGTATATTATTAGTAGTATCAACATTTTTTATTACATTTATTGACCCAGAACCTGTTGCATTTTCTGTTGTTCCATCACTTTTACATAAAACTAAATTAACAGAAATATTTGCACTACCTTCAGATATTCCTGTAAAACTAACAGAAAAATTAGGGACTTGTTCTAAATTAAAATCCGCATTAGCTACTTTTATAATACCAGAATTTCCTGTTGATGATAATTTTCCTGTATCATATGAAATTGTACCTTCATACGCAACAAATCCGTTTGGAATGCCTATAGTAATATCTGCAGTATCTCCCATATTAATTGTAACACTGCTTACTGTTAAACTGGTAGCTTGTACATTTTGTAACATACCCAAACATAAAAAAATAAAAATCATTTCTACAATAATCTTTTGTATTTTTTTCATTAGCCAAAATATCCTTTCAAAAATGAATATTAAATTTTTATAAAATTTTATTGAATAGAATTATTCGAATTTTTAGTTATATCTTTTGATAACTGATCTTCATTTTCTTCTAAAGCTTTAACTACTAGTCTTTGATTTGAGCCATAAGTACAAGTTATTAAAGTTACTTCAATAACATCATCTTTTGGCATTAAAGCCTTTAAATCAGTAGGATCAATATTATATATCTCAGTTATTATGTATTTCTTACAACTATCCAATGTTTTTATAGAAAATTTATCTCCAACTTCTAATTCATTTAATATAGAGAAATTTTTATCATCATTATGGCCAATTATAGAAAAGTTTCCTTTTTGGTTTATTTTTTCACCATACAATTTTACTAATCCATATTTTAAAGCATCTGCCATTTTTGAAGAATTATTATCAATATCTATTGATATATTTTCATTATTTTGATTTTCATCTACAGCACTATTTGTTTCATTCGAAACTTGATTTTCTGATGATGAATTTGACTTTGACTCAATATTTTGTGTATCTAAAATATATTGAGAAAAATTGTTTTTTTCTATAATCAATTCACCCAAAATTTTATATCCATGTAATTCTTTTGGAATTTCTTCTACATTACTCTCCTCTAACTGGTTATCTGTATATGAATTTTTTCCTGCACTAAAAGATGTATATATCTTTCTTCCACCAATAAATAAAAATAAAACTACGAGAGTAACCACTATAATAGAAAATATTTTTGTATATGGAATAGTATTAAATTTAAAACTTTGTTTAGACGAGTGTTTTCCCCTTGACATCTTTTGTACCTCCTGTATTATTTAAAACAAATACAAGCAAATATTAGAATTCCTAAAACAATTCTATATAATGCAAAAATTTTAAAACTTCCTTTTTTCAAATAATTCATTAAAAATTTTATAACTATTATACCTACAATAAAACTAGTTAAAACTCCTATCCAAAAAGGAAGTGAAGTTAAAGAAAATTTTCCTATATCAGCTAAAACAGCCGCAGCTACAATTGGAGTTGAAAGTAAAAAAGAAAATTTTGCAGCACTTTCTCTATCTATTTCATAGCCTCTAGCAACAGTCATAGTTATTCCAGAACGTGAAACACCTGGAAAAGCAGCTGCTAATGCTTGAGAAACTCCTATAACAATAGCTTGTTTTAGTGTTATATCTTCATACTTAATTTTGTTTTTTGCATTTTTATCCACTATATATAGAATAATACCCATTAAAATTAAAGCTATAGCTATTAATGACATTTCTAATTTAAAATTTTCTCCAATTATTTCATCAGATACTACATTTAGAATTAAAGCTAAAATTGCAGCTGGTATTGTAGCAATTACTAAATACCAAAACATTTTTCCATCAAAAGATTCCTCTTTTTTTATTGCCTTTTTATATCCTGCTTTAATAAGTTTTATCCAATCTTTATAAAAAAATAATACTATTGCTACTAGTGTTCCAAAATGTAAAGCTACATCAAATGCGCCTTTAAAATCTATCAAAAATGCTTCATTTTCGGTCCAACCTAAAATCCATGGAATAACATTTAAATGAGCTGAACTTGATATTGGTAAAAGCTCTGTTAAACCTTGAATGATACCTAATATTAAAGCTTGTAATATTGTCATTTTATCCTCCTATTTTAATTCTTCTAATACATTATCTAAAGTTTCTTTTATAAATTCTGCTGATGTAATTGGAGCTACTTTTCCTGGTAAAGAAAGTGCCCAAATAAGTTTTAATTTTTTTTCTTTTGCTGATTTTCTATCTATTCCTCCAGGATTAGAGGCAAGATCTATAAGTAAAACATCTTTTTTTACTAAGTTTAACATTTTTTCGTTTAATACTTCAAATGGAATAGTATTAACTATTATCTCAAAATTTCCTAAATTCTCAGACAATTCCTTTAATTCTATTGGATTATATCCATATGCTTTAATCCAAGCTATATCTTCATTTTTTCTAGCTTCACAATAAACTTTTGCTCCCATACCATAAAGTTTATTAGCTAAAACTTTTCCAACTCTTCCAAATCCCATAATCAAAATATTACTACCATGAATTGTTCTTCCTGTTTCTCTAATAATTATTTCTATAGTACCTTCAGCTGTAGATATAGCATTTAACACAGAAAATTCTTCTCTTTTTATTAAATCTATATATTGAACTTTTTTAGATTCAAATTTTTTTCTTACATCTTCTGAAAAATTTCCACCTATAACAATTTTCTCTTCAACATTATTCAAAAATTCTTCTATTGATATCTTCTCATCACTAAAAGTCATTAACAAATTTTTTCTATCACTTGAAAATGGAATAGGAGAAATAATTAATTTAGATTTTGAAATTGCCTCCTTATAGTTTGAACATCTAATTATATTTTTTTCATTAGATAATTCTTCAGATAATTCAAAGCCATATGTATAAACTTTTTTATTTTCCTGACTAAGAAGTTCTATTAATTTTATACTTCTTAAATCACCACCAATAACAGAAATTGAATTTTCCATTTTATCATTCCTTTCAATGACGTATTCATCTACGTCGTTCTTTTGTATATATATATTAAAAAAATATATAATTATTCATTATTTGTATCTGTAATTTCTTTTATATTTGTTTTTTCAGGATTATTATCATTCTCCTTCTCATCCATTTCCTCTTCTCTTCTCAATTTTTCTGAATCTATTAATAGTGAAACTTTTTCTTCAATTCGTTGTTTATTAGTATTTTCCTTAATATCATCAACTAATTCATTTGTTTGCTCTAAATATATTCTAGCTTCTTTAGCTCTTTTATCTATTTTTGATTTTTTCCTTGTTTTATTCTTTTTCTTTTCATCTTCCATTTTTACTGATACAGTTATGTATTGTCTAATATATTCAAAAGCTTTATCATTTGAAGCTTTTTCTAATAAACTAGAATCTAATTCAATAGCCTTATTTAAAAAGGTTATTCCTCTTGCTTTATCTCCTTTTAAAACTGCTATTTTTGCCAAATTATAATATGCCATTGGTTCAAGTTCTTCATCATATAAACATTTTTCAAAATATTCTTGTGCCTGATCTAATTCTTTCTGAATCATTGCTATTAAAGCTAAATTATAATTAACTTCATATAACATTGCATTTATTTCTGCAGCACGTTCATACATTTCTTTTGCTTGTTGGAAATCATTAAGTCTTGTATAAACTATTCCTAAATTATAATATAATTCAAAATCAAATGATCTATATTTTAATGCATCTTGATAAACAGATGCAGCTTCTTTAAATCTTTCTTGATCACATAGCATTTCACCTAAAACAATAGAAGCTTCATAATAATCAGGTTGAGTTTTTAGGAGATTTTGAAGCATTTCAATCGCTTCATCTTTCTTATCTAAATCATTAAGAAGTTTTGCTATTTTAAAATATGATTTTGAGTCTGTCTTTTTTAAATCTATTGCTTTAACATATTCATCTATAGCTTTCCTCATTCCGCCTTCTTTTTCGTATATTTCTGCTAAAAGCTTATGACCTAGATAACTATCAGGGTATTTATTAACTAAATTTATAAGTTCCTCTTTTGCTTTTCTATTATTACCTAATTTAAAAAATAAATGAGCTCTAATTATACTAATTATTTCAGAAAAATTAGTTCCTTTTCTTTCTATAAGTACAATTAACAATGGAATAAAAATAGATAAAACATATCTTAACAAAAAAAAGAAAACATTACTATTTATTCCTATATTTAATTCAAAAAAACATATTGCAATTCCTAAAAGTTGTATTAATAAAATACCAAAATAATTTGTATCATTTTTTTTAATTATTTTTACAAATACTATCAAAATTAAGGAAATTGCTACAACATTAAATAAAATTTTTTCTAGTAACATATTTCCTCCTCAACATATACACTTTTCATTTTAAACATCCTTATTTTTTTGATGATTATATCATATCAAAATTTTTAAAACAATACTAATATACAATTTTTTTAATATAAAATTGTATATATGTATATAAAATTAAATTAGGGTGTTAACACCCTATAATTATGCATATGGATTCCATATAAATATAAAATAAATAGCAAGTACAATTTCTAAAATTAATATAGTTGGAAAGCCTAATGTAAAATACCATTTTTTTGTTTTATGATGAAAAATATACATCCCTGCAATGGTTCCAATTCCACCAAATAAAAAAGTTACTAAAAATAAAGTCTTCTCTGGTATTCTCCATTTATCATTTTGAGCCTTATATTTATCTATACCCATAAGAAAAAAACCTAATAAATTAATTATTAATAAATATATAAATACTTTTTTCCAGTTAACTATTGGTAACATTTTTTTCTCCCTTTTTTATAAAAATTTAAAAGAAACTAAGTTGATTAGATTGAGTCATTCCTTTTAAACAACCAAATTTTTCTAAAAGCTCTATAACAGCTTTTCCACATTTTGAACGTTCTTGCAAATCATCGATACATTCAAACTCTCCTTCTTGAGCTTCTTTATAGATTCCTTCAGCTGCAACTGTTCCAAGACCAGGAATACTATTTAAAGGTGGCCTTATTTTATTATCTTCTATCAAGAATTTACTACAATGAGATTTATATAAATCTACTGGTAAAAATTCATATCCTCTCTCATACATCTCTAAAACCAATTCAAGAACTGGATACATTTCTAAATCCTTATTAGCAGAATTATTTCCAGCTTCATCTATTTCTTGCATTCTTTTAACAACTCTTTCTTTTCCATAACACATAACTTCTGTATCAAATTGTTTTGCTCTAATAGTAAAATAAGCACTATAATATGCAAGTGGTATATGAACCTTAAACCACGCAATTCTAAATGCATTTGTAACATAAGCTGCTGCATGAGCTTTTGGAAACATATATTTTATTTTTTTACAAGATTCCATATACCAGTCTGGAACATCATGTTCTTTCATCATTTGAACATATTCTGGCCACTTTTCTTCTTTACCTTTGGCAACTTTTCCTTTACGTACAGCTTCCATTATTTTAAAAGATACATCTGGAGGTAATCCTTTTCTAATTAAATATAACATTATGTCATCTCTACAACATATTGCTTCACTTAATGTAACTGTTCCAGCTCTAATAAGTTCTTGAGCATTTCCAAGCCACACATCAGTACCATGAGATAATCCAGAAATTCTTATAAGTTCTTCAAAAGTTGTAGGCTTAGTTTCTAAAAGCATTCCGTCTTGCAAATGGTGTACCATATTCTGGAACTCCATATGTTCCTACTTCAGAATGAATTTGATCTGGAGTAACTCCGAAGAGCTTCTGTAGAACTAAATATACTCATAGTTTCTTTATCATCTAAAGGAACTTTAGTTGGATCATATCCAGTTATGTCTTGAAGCATTCTTATAATAGTTGGATCATCATGACCAAGAATATCTAATTTTAATAAGTTTTGATCTATTGAGTGATAATCAAAATGTGTTGTTATTATATCTGAAGATGCATCATCTGCTGGATGTTGAACAGGAGTAAATTCATATATTTCTCTACCTTTTGGTACAACTATTATTCCTCCTGGGTGTTGACCTGTCGTTCTTTTTATTCCAGTACATCCTACTGATAAACGCGTTATTTCTGCATTACTTACTGGAATTTCTTTATCCTCAAAATATCCTCTAACATAGCCATATGCAGTTTTATCAGCAACAGTACCAACAGTTCCAGCTTTAAATGTTGTTCCTTTTCCAAATATAACTTCAGTATATTTATGTGCCTTTGCTTGATATTCTCCAGAAAAATTCAAATCTATATCAGGTTCCTTATCACCTTTAAATCCCAAGAATGTTTCAAATGGGATATCCATACCATCTTTATCAAATTTATGTCCACATTTTGGGCAATTTTTATCAGGCAAATCAAATCCATTTATTACTCCATAATCTGTAAAATCAGAATATTTACATTTAGGACATCTATAATGAGCAGGTAAAGAATTTACTTCTGTAATACCTGTCATAAATGCTACTAAAGAAGAACCTACAGAACCACGAGATCCAACTATATAGCCATCTTCATTAGATTTCCAAACTAATTTTTGAGCAATAATATACATAACAGAATATCCATTTGAAATTATTGAATTTAGTTCTCTATCTAATCTTGATTTTACTATTTCTGGTAACTCTTCTCCATATAGCCTGTGTGCTTTTTCATATGCAATATTTTTTATATCTTCTTCACAACCAGGAATATGTGGTGCACATTTTTCTGGAGAAATCGGACTTATATTTTCACACATATCAGATATCAAATTAGTATTTGTAACAACTACTTCATAAGCTTTTTCTTCACCCAAATATTCGAATTCTTTTAACATTTCTTCTGTTGTTCTAAGATATAGTGGAGGCTGAAAATCAGCATCATCATACTTTTGACCGGCCATTAAAATTCTTCTATAAATTTCATCTTCAGGATCCATAAAGTGTACATCACATGTAGCTACGACTAATTTATTTAAACTTTCTCCTAATTCTACTATTTTTTTATTTATATTTATTAAATCTTCTTCTGAATTTACACTTCCATTTCTAAGTAAATGCATATTGTTTCCAATTGGTTGAATTTCTAAATAATCATAATCATTTGCTATTTGTTCAATTTCACTATCAGACTTTCCTTCTAAAATAGCTCTATATAATTCACCTGCTTCACATGCACTTCCTAATATTAATCCTTCTGAAAATTGTTTGTATAAAGATTTAAGTATACGAGGTTTTCTATAAAAATATTTTACATGCGAATATGAAACTAATTTGTATAAATTTTTTAATCCTACATAATTTTTAGTGAGTATAATTGCATGAAAAGTAGTTAATTTTTTATATAAATCTGGATCTTTTTTCAAATCAAAGACTTCATTTATTTCATCTAATGTTTTTATTTCTTTTTTTCTTAATTTTTCAAGCATCACGTTAAAAACTTTAACCGTAGTATCTACATCATCTAAAGCTCTATGTGCCACTAATACTTCTATTTCCAATCTAGATGCTATTGCACCCAATTTATACTTTTTAAAATCTGGAAATAATACTTTTGCTAGAGCTAAAGTATCTAAATATGTATTATCAAATTTTAATCCTAATTTTTTGCTATTATATTTTAAAAAGCCAACATCAAATCTTGCATTATGAGCCACAATAACTGAATCACCAACAAAATCTATTATTTTTGGCATTACTTTGTCAATTGTCTCAGCATCTTTAACCATTTCATCTGTTATATGAGTAACTTCTGTTACTCTAGGTGGAATAGGTTTTTCTGGATTAACAAAACATGAAAATTCATCAACTACTTTTCCATTTACTACTTTCATTATTCCAACTTCTGTAATCTTTTCGGTTTTTGGAGAAAAACCTGTTGTTTCTAAATCTAACACACAGTATGTAGTATCATCTATATTTTGATTTTTTGAATCTACTACAATTGGCGGAACATCATCATTAACCAAATATGCTTCAACACCATAAATTACTTTTAAATCTTTATTATTTACTCCTAATAAATGATATGCATCTGGAAAAGACTGAACAACACCATGATCTGTTATAGCAATTGATTTCATCCCCCATTTCATGGCTCTTTTTAATAAATCCTGACAAGATGTAACTGCATCCATTTGACTCATTTGAGTATGCATATGAAGTTCTACTCTTTTTACTTTACTGTTATCCATTCTAACTTGCTTTTTTGTTCCTTCAGTCTCTAGAATTATATTTGACATAACAGTTACTTCTTTTGAATAATTATCATATTTTGCTACACCATCTATTTTTAAACCTTTAGAATTTTTAATTCTTTTCTCTACTTCACCAGCTATTTCAGGCGAAATAAAAGCTTTACAAGAAATAGTACTAGATCCATCATAAACATTATATGTAAGAAGGACTCTTTCACTATTATCCTTTTTTATTTTAATCGTTCTAGAATCAATACTTCCTGAAACTAATTCACCAGATAGAACGACTCTTTTCTCTTCATTTTCGTTCAATCCTGCAATATCTTTTATTTTTACTAGTTCTCCCCTAAGATTCATTGTTCGTCCTAAAATCAAAGGAGATGGTCCATCATCAGTCATTTCAATAACTGGCGCTAGTTCACCTTTTTCTATAAGTTTTTGTTCTTCTTCTTTTTTCTTTTCAATTTCTTCTAATTTTATTTTTTCCTCTGCTTCTTTTTGTTTAGCTAAAATTTGTTTTTTATTCTCAGCTTCTAATAAAGCCTCTTCATACATTCTTTTTTTACTTTCTTCTTCTTCATGCCTTCTCATTTCCTCAAGTTTTTGTTCATAATCATCATCAATGTTTTCTTCAAAGGTAACTTTATATTTATTACCATACAAATTACAAAATATATGTTCTAATCCTTTATCAAATTTTTTTGATTCTAAAAATTCTTTTCCTTTAATTTTTAATTCAACATTAACATTATTATTATCTATCTTTAAAAAACTTCCTGTAAGCATAGCTTTACTAAAAGGCTCTCTTTTAGCTATGTACATTATTATATTTTTCCATTCGTTTTGTAAATCTGGTTCGATAACAACACCATCTTCATATTTTACATCAATTAAAGTCTTCGAAACATTAAACTTTTTACATAAAAAATCTTCAAAACTTGATATATCTACAATACTAATTTTTTTGCCAGCCAATACATTCATTTGTAATTTATTTGTTTTTTTAAATAAATTTATATTCTCAATTTTTGATTCAGTTAAATTATTTTCAATTTGATAATCTTTGAATACTTCATTTATGTATTTTTGCATTTTTCACCTCGTATTAGCCAATTTTTGTTCCAATTAAATCAGTTAATTTTTTAAATACTTCTTCAGCATTAGCAACATCTTCCATAATTATTCCTTTAAAAATTATACCTGTCTCTTTATTTATAATATTAAAATTTCCTAATCCAAATTTTTTTTGAAATCTTCTTCTATTTAAGGTAATATCTCTTATTTGTGAATATTTTAATACTTTTTGTCTATGAATAAATAAAAAATTAAATCTATATACAACTTTTGTTTCATAAAAAGTAAGTTTTGTACCCATAGCTTTTCTTTTACTAAAAAACATACTAATTCCTAAAATAAAAGATACAAATAAAATACATAAAACTGCAGAAAGGAAATTTTTGCTTAAAATAGCTAATAAAACTATTAATATACAAAACATTATCCATTCCATATTAACCAAAAGATTATATTTTGGATTAAATTTCCTAACTATATTCATCAAAACAACATTATCATTATCAGAAGCTTTATCTTTTTGCATTTTTTCATAACAATTTTTACACAAAGTTCCATTTTGTATAACAATTCCACAATTTTTACATCTCATAGCTATCTCTCCAAATTAAAAAATTCTTATAACATCATTAAACGAAATATATAAAGATAGAAAAATTATCAATGAAAAACCAATTAACTGAATTTTTAGTTCTAATTCTTCTTTTAATGGCTTTCTTCTTATTGCTTCTATTATTAAAAGAAGTAATCTTCCTCCATCTAACGCAGGAATAGGTAATAAATTAGAAACACCTAATGATAAAGATATTATACTCAAAAAATAAATAAATTGAGATATACCATTTGTTTTAACAATAACATTAGAAATTCCAATCGGTCCCATCATTTGATCCATTTTTACATTACCTTTTATTAGCATCATTAAATTATCACCAATTGCTTTAATATAAGAAATACTTTCCCAAAATCCATAGTATATTCTATTTTTTATATTAGAATCTGCTTTTTTAAGCATTACACCAAGAACTAAGGTTTCTACATTTTCTGGTTCAAGTACAGCTGTAAATTCTTCTCCTTTTCTGTTTATGATAAATTTTATTTCATCAGAATTAATATTTTTTGCAATTTCTAAAGGATCCTCTGTTCTTAAATCATTTATCCCTATTATTTTATCTCCAGCTTTTAATCCAGCTTTTTCGGCAGGACTATTTTCTTGAATATATTGAATTTCTGATGTAGCAGACTCTTCTGTACCAAAATATATCCCTACATAACTATTAACTGTTTTACTAGCTTTTACTGTTATGTTTTTTTCCTCACCATCTCTTAAAACAATTAATTTGATATTTTCATCTTTTGTATTATTTAATCCCTCATCCAAATCAGATTTTAAATGTATTTTTTTTCCATTAACTTCTTTGATTACATCTCCAGCTTTTATACTAGATAAATTTTCACTATATTCAGGAATTATACTATCTATTGTAGTAGATACTTCATTGAAATTAATTGATACTAAAGAAAAATAAACCACTAATCCAAATACTATATTTACAGTAGCACCTGCAACTACTATTGCCATTTTCTTCCAAACAGAAGCACTACTAAAAGAACCTTCTTGATCAATTCTTTCACTTTCTCCTAACATATCTACATATCCACCAAAAGGTATAATTCTTAAAGTATATTTGGTTTCTTTACCTTGATATGAATAAACTCGTGGTCCAAATCCAATTGCAAACTCTCTAACTTTTACCTTGCAGGCTTTTGCCATTAGGAAATGGCCACCTTCGTGTATAAAAACCAAAAATCCTAATACAAAAATTATTTTTAATGCACCTATAATAAAACTCAATTTTTTCCTCCTAACCAAGCAATATTATAAAACTATAATATGCAAATGGAGCAATAAATATAATACTATCTATTCTATCTATCATTCCACCATGTCCTGGAAATAAATCACTAAAATCTTTTACGTCAAAGTGTCTTTTTACAACTGAAGCAGAAAAATCTCCAACTTGTCCTAATATTCCTAAAATAGCACAAATAATTGCTATATATAAATAATTCATATTCAAGTTATAAGTTTTATTGACAAAAACTGTATATAATAGACTCAAAACTACAGCTCCAACTAAACCAGCTATACACCCTTCTATAGTTTTATTGGGACTAATTTTACTAAATTTATGTTTTCCGAAATGTTTACCAATAATATAAGCAAAAATATCTGATCCCCAAGATGATAATATTACATACCAAAAATATATTTTACCATTTTCTTTACCATATAATAGTGGTAAAAAAATTATAAGAGATATTAGATAGATTACTCCAGCAATGGTATATGCAACATCTTTATATGTAGTTTTTCCATCTGTTATTATAACTTTCATGAATAAAAATAGTAAAAAAACTGGAATTATCATTGGCAAAATCTTCATCCACAAATCCACTGGTATTATATGTATAAAAGCAATGAAAATAGCTGGTATATAAGCTAACCAAGAAATCACATTACATGTGTTTTTTGCACATTTACTATATTCATAAATACTTCTAATCGCAATTAATGATACTATAATATCTAATATTTTTATATTAGCAAACATAAATACAGCCACTACTATTGGAATACCAACAACAGTAGTAATAATTCTTTTCATATTCATAATAATTTTTCCTTTTTAATTTTATTTTCCACCAAATTTTCTATTTCTTTTATTATATTCTTCTATACAATAATCTAAATCTTCTGTAGTAAAATCTGGCCAATTTTTTTCTAGAAATATGAATTCAGAATATACTAATTGCCAAGGCAAAAAATTACTAAGTCTATATTCTCCACTTGTTCTTATTAATAAATCTGGATCAGGCATTCCAGAAGTATATAAATAATTGTTAAAATTTTCTTCTGTAATTGAATTTTCATCTAAAATTCCTTTTTTAACATCTTTAGAAATATTTTTTACAGCTTTAAGTATTTCATCTCGCCCTCCATAATTAAGAGCAACTGCAAAAGTAGTTCCTGTATTATTTTTCGTTCTTTCTATTGCATCATTAATACTTTTTTGTAAATCATCTCTTAAAGCTGTTATATCTCCTAACACCTTTATAATAATGTTTTCTGTTTCAGCTTTTTTGCTATATTTATCAAGATAAGTTTTTAATAAATACATCAAACTTGAAACCTCTTCTTCACTTCTTTTCCAATTTTCTGTGGAAAACGCATATACAGTAATATATTTAAGTCCAATTTTATTAGCATATTCAACTATTTTTTCTATAGTTTTTGCACCTTCTGAATGTCCCATTTTTATTGGAATTTTTTTACTCTTTGCCCATCTTCTATTTCCATCCATTATAATAGCAACATGAGCAGGTAGATTTTCCTTATTCATATTTTAAGCTCCTTAAATTTAAATAGACATAACTTCTTTTTCTTTATCTTCTAGCATTTTATCTATTTCAGAAATATATTTATCTGTTAATTTTTGAATGCTCTCCTCATCTTTTGCCAGTTCATCCTCTGTTATTATATTATCTTTATTTGCTTTTTTAGAACTATCAATTCCATCTCTTCTTATTGATCTAATACTTACTTTAGTTTCTTCTGCCATTTTCTTAATATCTTTTACTAATTCTTTTCTTCTTTCCTCTGTAAGTTCAGGGAAATTTAATCTTATAACTTTTCCATCATTATTAGGATTTAAACCAATATCTGATGCAATAATAGCTTTTTCAATTTCTTTTAATACACTAATATCCCATGGTTGAATAACTATCATTCTAGCTTCAGGAACTGAAATTCCAGCAACTTGATTTATAGGAGTTGGAACACCATAATAATCTATAGATATTTTATTTAATATTGATGGATTAGCTCTTCCAGCTCTAACCTCTGATAAATTTTCAGAAAAAACACTAATTGTTTTTTTCATTCTTTCTTCAAAACTTGACAAATCTGACATAAAAACCTCCTAATTATATTATTTGATATATTTTTATAATATTTAAATATTAAAATGTATAAATTATATTTAATTGATTTTATTTTATCTTTTTATTGCATTTCTTTCATTTTAACATTAATAAAATTTTTAAGTATTGTATCATAAAACAAAAAAAAATACAGTATTTTTTTTCATTTTATTTAATTTTTATCACACAAAATTATAACGTTGCTATTTATATAGCGAACTTTAAATATTAAAATGTTAAAAATTATTGTAATGTCTACGACCGTTGTTCTCACACAAAAATTTAGTAGAAATTTTCTGTGGAATGTTTTATATTATAGTAAATTTGGAGAACTTTCATATAATATAAAAAATAGAAGGATAAAATCCTTCCGAAATTTATTTTTTTATAGATAATATTTTCATTTTTATAACACCTGAAGGAGCTTCAACATTAACTATTTGATTTTTCTTTTTTCCCATTAATGCTTTTCCTATTGGTGATTCATTAGATATCTTATTTTGAGATAAATCAACTTCTGTTGTTCCTACTATTGTATAAACCAAATCTTCATCAAATTCCATATCGTGTACTTTAACAATATTTCCTACTTGAACAGTTTCTGTATCGATTTCTGATTCATCTATTATTCTAGCAAATCTAATTTTTTGCTCTAACTCTGCAATTTTATTTTCATTAGCAGCTTGAGCATTTTTAGCTTCATCATATTCAGAATTTTCAGATAAATCTCCAAATCCTAGAGCAACTTTTATTCTTTCAGCTATTTCTTGTCTTTTAACTGTTTTTAATTCTTCTAGTTCTGCTTCTAATTTATCATATCCTTCTTGTGTTACTAAAAATTCTTTTTCCATTTTACACCATTCCCTTCTAATATCTTAAAAACTTGGAATTTGTCCTAAAATTTATTTCCACACTATAATAAGATTTATTTCATTTTTTGTCAAGTATTTTCTTAACATCTTGAAAAAAATCTTCTATCTTTATAATTCCATTTTCATTTTCTAAACAGATAATTTGTATTTCATCTTTTTGTATCTCATTAAGTATATTAGATATACTTGTTCTTTTTTTTATAAAACTCTCATATACATTCATATAATTGAAATTATAAAAAAGCTCACTATATATAAGATATTTATTTGGCATAGCTATTTGAATTTTAGTTACATTAATTCCAGAAAAATCTTTTTTATTTATTTCATATTTATTACCTAAATTTATAAAACAAGCTTTATTATAAATCGTGTATTTCTTTATTCTATCTTCACTAAAATCAATATTTACAATAATGTTGGATTTATTTAAACTTTTTCGATAATTATTTACTAAATTTATTTCAATTCCACAATCTTTAAAATATTTTTCTTCTATTTTTGAAAATCTTTTAATATTACTCGTAACCACAGTTACCAATTTAAATCTACTTGCTAATAATTTTATATATTCTATAACTATTTCATAATCTGAATCTACTAAAAAAGCAATTTCATCAGTTTCAAAATCTTTTTTAGAAATATCATAAATATAATCTAATATATTTATAAGCATATATTTCATGCACCATAATCCATCACATATGTTTATTTCGTTTTCTTTAAAAAAATTCAAAACTTCATCTTTGTAAAACAATTCATCAGATATACAAACATTTTTCTGCCCTGTAATTTTTATTATTTTTTTTATTTTATTTATATATCTTTTATTAATTCTTGGAATAACATAAATAAATTTATCTTCCAATTTTTTCTTAACTACAATGCCAATTATAGACTTTATATTCCATATTATTCTTCTAAAATTTCCAAATTTAATATATTCATTTTCAGTTAAATAATCTTCATTATTTATTCCTAATTCAAAATACAACATAAGCTTATCCACCTCTATATTAATATATTAAGAATAATTTATTTTAGAACAAATATATTTTATAAAATTAAATATTGTAAATTTTCTGCGGGCGCCCAATGAGCGCCCCTACAAAATTAATTTAAAAATATTATTGTTCTCCAATAATTATCATTAAAATATATCATTTATTCAATTCATAAAAATACGTATGGGCGCTCATCGGGCGCCCGAACATATTTAATTTAAAAATATTATTGTTCTCCAATAATTATCATTAAAATATATCATTTATTCAATTCACAAATACGTAGGGGCGCTCATTGGGCGCCCGCACAGATTTAATTTAATAATGTTATTGATTGAATTATATTTTTATTTTATATTTTATTATGATAAAAAAAATATATAATTTATTCAATTCATAAAAATACGTATGGGCGCTCATCGGACGCCCGCACAAATTTAAAATGTTATTGATTGCAAAAACGGGCACCCACTTTTGGGTGCCCGTTTATTTATTTTTTGTCTTTAATATCTAATTTAATATGAACTTCTGAAAGTTGTTTATCTGTAACTTCACCAGGAGCTGACATCAATAAATCTTGTGCTTTACTATTCATTGGAAAAGCTATAACTTCACGAATTGATTCTTCTTCTGTTAATAACATTATCATTCTATCTACACCTGGTGCCACACCTGCATGAGGTGGAGCTCCAAATTGAAAAGCTTTATATAATGCACCAAATTTATTTTCAACAGTTTCTTCTGAATAACCTGCTATTTCAAATGCTTTTTTCATAATTTCAATATCATGATTCCTAACAGCACCTGAAGACAATTCTATTCCATTACAAACTATATCATATTGATAAGCTAAAACTTCTAATGGATTTTTATTATTTAAAGCATCTAACCCACCTTGTGGCATAGAAAATGGATTATGAGAAAATGCCACCTTTCCTCTTTCATCTAACTCAAACATTGGGAAATCAACAATCCAGCAAAACTTAAATACATCTTTTTCAAGTAAATCTAATCTAATTCCTATCTCTTTTCTAATTTCTCCTGCAAGTTTTTCTACAATTGGATGATGTTCTGCTATAAAAAATATACTATCTCCTTCTTTAGTTCCTGTTTGAGTAAGTAAAGCTTCTCTAGATTCATCTGGAATAAGTTTTGCAATAGGACCTTGGAAAGTTCTATCTTCGTTGACTTTTAACCATGCTAAACCTTTTGCACCACACTCATTTATTGCAAACTCAGTCATTCCATCATAGAAGTTTCTAGTTTCATTTGCACCACCTGGAAGTGTAATTGTTCTAACAATTTTTCCATTAAAAACTTTGATATCTAATTTTTCAAAAATATTAGTAACATCTTGAATTATAAGAGGATTTCTTAAATCTGGCTTATCAGTACCATATTTTAACATTGATTCATTATATGGAATTCTAACAAATTTTTTATCCATTTTTTTATTAGAAAATTTTGTAAAAGTATTATATAAAGTTTTCTCCATTACTTCAAAAACATCTTCTTGTGTAGCAAAAGCCATTTCCATATCTAATTGATAAAACTCTCCTGGAGATCTATCTGCTCTTGAATCTTCATCTCTAAAACAAGGAGCTATTTGAAAATATTTATCAATTCCTGAAACCATTAACAATTGTTTAAACTGTTGTGGTGCTTGTGGTAATGCATAAAATTTTCCTGGGTAAATTCTACTTGGTACTAAATAATCTCTAGCACCTTCTGGTGAAGAACTTGTAAGAATTGGAGTTTGTACTTCTAAAAAGCCTTGCTCAATCATCTGATTTCTTAAATATTGAATAAGTTCTGCCCTTAATTTTATATTTTCTAATGATTTTCTTGATCTTAAATCTAAAAATCTATATTCTAATCTTAAATCTTCCCTAACACTTCTATTATTTGCTATTTCAAATGGTAAAGTTTTAGTTCTTTTTCCTAGAACTTTAATTTCATCTGCAAAAAGTTCTACTTTTCCTGTTTCAATTGATTCATTAACAGTTTCATCATCTCTAAGTCTAACTTTTCCAGATACAGATATTGTTGATTCTATTGGAATTCTTGATGCAAAGTCAACTTTTTTCTCATCTCCTGATACTACAATTTGAGTAATACCATATTGATCTCTTAAATCAATAAACAAAACTCCACCTAAATCTCTAATAGTATCAATCCAACCTGCAAGCTTAATTTCTTCTCCCACGTTTGATTCTCTAATTTCTGAACAATTATATGTTCTGTACTCATTCATAAAAATACCTCCTTTTTATGCAATACAAAAAACCTTCCGTTCCTGTATTGCTACAGGGACGAAAGGTTAACTTCCGCGGTGCCACCCTATTTGAAAACATTATTTGTTTTCCACTTTATAATTTTTAAGCTCCAATGTGTTGCGTAAATTATTCTTATTTAAGTGTTTCCAGCCAAGACACTTTTCTCTATAAAACAGTTTATAATTACTCCCATTTTCATTGCTTTTTTATATTTCCAATTTTACTACAGTTTTATTCATTTTGTCAACATAATTTTTAATAATTATACCACAAATTTGAATCTTTTAAATTTTGAATTAAATCCTGATGTTCTTCATATGTATCAGTAAAATAAACCTTTTTATTTTTATCTGAAACAAAATATAAGGCAGTAGTTTCCTTTGGATTAATCACAGCTTCAATTGAAACTTTACTAGGATTACTTATTGGTCCTACTGGTATAAAACCTTTCATTGATTCAGCTCTTGTATTATAAGGATTATCTATCTTTATTTCTTCTTTTGATAAATCACCATCAGATAATTCTTTTTTTACTGCATAATATGTAGTTACATCACTTCCAAGTGACATATTTTTATTTAATCTATTATAAAAAACTCCAACAATCTCTTGTCTTTCTTCAAAATTTGATCCTTCTAATTCTACAATTGAAGCAAGTGTTAACAATTGATGCACAGAAAGTTCTGTTTCTTCTATTTTTTCTCTATTTGATGATAGATATTTATCAGTATATTCTAAGATTTTATTAAATATTTCTTTAACTGTTACATCCTTATTTTCAAATGTATAAGTATCTGGTAATAAATATCCTTCTAAAGAATAATAAATTCTATCGTCTTTTATTTCATCTGTTATAAACCAATATTTATCTATAATTTCATCTAAATATTCGGTATCTTTTAATAAATTAAATACATCTTCTTCTTTATTATTAGTATTTTCTGCAATTGTTTTTGCTATATACCTCATATTTTTTCCTTCAACAAAAGTAATTGTTACAGATTCATCTATAATTTCACCAGAACTTAATTTTTCTACTACAGCTTTAACATCATCAGTTCCATTATTAAATTTATATTTACCAGCCTGAAGTTTAGTTTTATTATTTAATTTTAAATAAACTTTAAATGTAAAAGAATTCTTTATAACTTTATTATCTGCTAAAACATTTGCTATTCCAACTATTCCTGTATTTTCTGGAATTTCTATTATAATATCTTGTCCTTCTTCTTTATTATTATAAGACTTTAATGAATTATTATAATAAATAATTCCTCCCATAAAAAATATAACACCTATAATAAAAATAATTAACAATATTATTAATATAACTTTTACAAATTTATTCATATATTCTATCCTTTTCTTTAATCATACTCTTATATTATTTTTTTTGATTTTACATACCCTATTATACCGTCTTTTGTTCTAATCTTATAGTAATTTCCATACTTTTCTAAAATTGTTACCTTTTCATCTTTTAACAGTTTTGTTATTTTTTTCGCAAAAAAAGATCTATCATCTTTTACATAAGTATATTTTTTTGCAACTGCAGTTTCCTTTTTATCAGATATATTATCCAAAATAACAATATTTGTTTTAGCTGAATAAGTAATTTCAAAATTATATATATCACCAAAATCTGAAAAAGGTAAATATAGATTACCGCTAGAAAATTGCATTCTTCCACTAATTGTTCTTTCATTACCATCAATTTTAATTTCATTACTATCTAACTTTAGTGTAACTTTATGATTTTCATATGAAATATTTAAAGCTTTAGTTTCTTCATTATAATCCATTTCTTGTTCATAAATAGTTTTTATATCATTCATTGATAAATATATATTTTCTATTGAATCTATAATTATATTATCTTTTAAATCAACAAAATTTGCATCAACCATTAAAACCGGTTCATCATATTTAACCTCTTTTGCTGTAAAAAAAACTTTATTAATAATGCAAATTATCAATATTATAAATATAACTATAATTAATCTTCTAATAATTAAATTTTTTTTAATTTTTTTACTCATAATTACTCCTAGAAATTTTATTAATTAAAATATATCTTATAATAAAAAAAAAGTAAATACAAATTAAAAATTATTTTTGTACTTTGCTATATAGTTATATTTTTCTACAAAATATTTTAATATACTACTTTATTTTTTTTTATTTTTATTGTATAATATAAATTGAAATTTATATGTCAAGTTTTTCCTTGACAGAAAGGAGAACTTATGTGGCAAATTTGGTTAATAATTGCAGGGTTATGTATCATAATTGAAATAATAACAGTTGGTTTCTTAGCTTTTTGGTTTGCAATTGGAGCTTTAATTACTATGGTATTTAGTATTTTTGTAGATTCTATAATTATACAATTTACTTTATTTTTAATTTGTTCTACTATTCTTTTATTTGCAACAAAACCATTTGTAACAAAATTTCAGAAATCAACACCAAATTATAAAACAAATTCAGTTTCAATCGAAGGAGAAACAGGAATTGTTACATCAGAAATAAACACAACTCAAGGAACTGGTCAGGTAAAAATAAAGACAGAAACTTGGTCAGCTATATCTTCTAATGAAGATATAATTCCTGAAGGAACAAATGTTATAGTTGAAAAAATCGAAGGTGTTAAGGCTGTAGTTAAAAAAATATAATTAAATTTAGGAGGATTTTATAATGGTTTTTTTAGTAATTTTATTATTGATAATTGTAGTTATTGCATTTAAATCAATAAAAGTAGTTAGACAATCAGAAGTATGTATTGTAGAAAGATTAGGAAGATTTCATAATGTTGCAACAGCTGGTCTTACAATTATAGTTCCATTCATTGATACTATTAGATCAGTAGTTAGCTTAAAGCAACAAACAATGGATGTTCCACCTCAAGGTGTTATCACAGCAGATAATGTTACAATCACAATTGATACAGTTGTATTCTATAAGATAACAGATCCAGCAAAGGCTGTTTATGAGATTCAAAACTTGAAAAAAGGTATTGAATATTTAGCAATTACAACTATTCGTGATATTGTTGGTAAAATGGAACTTGATGCTACATTCAGTTCTAGAGATACTATAAACAATCAATTAAGAGTTATACTTGATGAAGCAACAGATGCTTGGGGATGTAAAGTTGATAGAGTTGAAATTAAAGATATTACTCCACCTGCAGATATTAGAGATGCAATGGAAAAACAAATGAACGCAGAAAGAAATAAAAGAGCTTTAATTTTACAAGCGCAAGGTGAAAGAGAATCTGCAATTACTTTAGCTGAAGGTAGAAAACAAGCTGCTATATTAGATGCTGAAGCTGATAGAGAAGCAAGAATCAGAAGAGCTACTGGTGAGGCTGATGCTATAAAACAAGTTGCTGAAGCTAAAGCTAAAGAAATAGAAATGGTTTATGAAGCAATTAAATCATCAGATCCTGACGAAAAATTAGTTCAATTAAAATCATTAGAAGCTCTTAAAGAAGTTGCTAAAGGTGATGCAAACAAAATATTTATACCATTTGAAGCAACATCAACATTAAGTAGCTTAGGAGCAATAAAAGATGTTATGTCAGATAAAAAGCAAAAAAATAATCAATAATTAGAATATCAAGAACAAAGCTATTTTTCTAATATATAAAAAAAGCAAGCTGAGTATTACCCAGCTTGCTTTTTAGTTTGTGTGTAATTTACTTCATATAAAAATAATAATTATAAAACAATTATAGTAAAAATTACCATCGCATCCCTCCTTTTTAATTATACTAATTTGATACCGATAAGAGAAATACAAAAGAACTTTGTTTGAAAAAAAATAATAGAGGGACAAAATATTATAAAAATAATATTTTGCCCCCCTATTTAGCTCTCTCTTTATATTATTTGAAAAATATAAAAGATTAAAATTCTCAAATTAGCTATATATATTATACATCATTTTTCTCAAAAATCAAGCAATTTATGGTAATTCTATTTTAGAATCTTCCTTTTTCTTTCTAAATAGTGTTATTTTATTTCCAATAACTTGTACTAATTCAGAATTTGTTTTCTCAGAAATCTCTAATCCATATACTTTTGCTGTATCTGGAGATGTTTCTAATACAGTTATTTTAATTAATTCTCTTGCTTCTAGAGCTTCATCTATTTGTTTTATTAAATTGTTATTGATTCCATTTTTCCCAATTTGAAATATAGCAGTAATATTATTAGCTAATCCCCTTAAATATGCTCTTTGTTTGCTTGTCATTTCATTCCTCCTATACAAATATATTATTAGATTTTCTCACAAATATATAAAGCATGTGAACTAAAACCAATTAAATCTTGTCTTTCACATGTTGCCAAATGATATTTTATCCATTCTTCAAATTCTTCATTTTCTAAATATTCTATATCTTCACTTAAAATACTGGTAATTCCATCTGTAGCTATATTGTTTAAAAACTTTGTATTATAGTTTTTCATTTTATTTTTAAAACTTTTTGTAGTACATACATAAAAAATTTCTTTTGGATCATTTTTTAATATAAAGTTTTCATCATGTAAATCTTTTTTATCTAATAAATGATGCTCTTTTAATAAATAATTTATAATTACACTATCATTAGTAATATATGAGAAAAATATTTTTCCATTTGGTTTTGTAACTCTTATTGCTTCTTTTATAGCTAAATCTTGTTCTTCTTCTGTAAATAAATGATACATTGGTCCTAAACAAAGTGTAATATCAAATGTATTATCAGGAAATTTCGTTAAATCTATAGCATTGGCTTTATGTATTCTTAAATTATCATTTTCAATTAATTTTAATTTTTCAAAATTTACATCTAATAATTCTACAGCATCAACTTCATATCCTTCTTTAGCATAATAATTAGAATATACACCTGTTCCTGCCCCAATTTCTAAAATTTTATCACCATTATTTAAATATTTATTTATGTATGTTGTTGTAGTTATAAATTCTAAATTTCCAACTCTTGATTTTTTTAAACGATTATCCTCATCACAATGTTCTGTATAAAATTCTGATAATATATTATAAACACTATCTGTTTCTTTCTCATCTTCTTTAGATATGATTATTTGGGGAGTATCATTTTGTGCTTTATCTTCCTGTTTTACAATATTTTCTTCTTTTTCTATATAATAAGCCATAGGAGTAAATTCAATTCCATCTTCTTTTTGCATACTTGCTAAATCTTCAAAATCACAATTATGATAGAAAGCAACTGAACATGGTGATGAATTTACTGTAATTTTTTCTATTTCTTCATCATTGTATTTACATATATCTATTGCAAATTTTAATAAATTTTTTCCAATACCTTTTCTATGAAATCTTTTATCAACAAATAATAAACTAATATGGTTTTCTGCTGATATAGCAACCATACCTATTATCAAATTTTCAGTAGTTCTAGCTACTAAAATTATCATATTTTGAGATTTTATTCTAGTTCTTATTGATTCTAAATTAATAAAATTATAAAAACTCTCGATTCCTTCTTGTTCATAATCAATTCCAACAAATTCATCAAATACTTTTTTTACTAAATCTAATGTTGCTGGTAACTCTTCTTCTTTTATGTAGTCTATTTTATATTGCATAATACTCTCCTTTATATTTTTAATAATATATAATCAAATTTAAGCCTAAAAATAGCGACTTGTTGTCGCTATTTTTAAATTTTTTCTTTTAAAATTTGCATTAAATTTTGTGCCTCATCTTTTGATAAAGTAATTCCTTTACCCATTTTTTCATGAGTTTCATTCCAATCCCTTAAATCATATTTAGGCTCTCTTTCATTCCAGCTAACTAAATTTAATTCTTTTTTCCATCCTTTGTCTGTTTCTGATAGTATGCCTAAATGTTCAACTATTTCAAATTTAATTTCAGCCATATTTTCCCTCTCCTAATTTTTTTTCATTCTACCATATAATTAATTATTATGCAAGAATATTTTAGCTATTTTTATTTTTGTAACCTAATTGTAAAAATTGTTCCTTTTGGTTTATTATGACTAGCTTTTATTGTACCATTATGAGCTTTAATTATTGAAAAAGCAATTGCAAGCCCCAATCCTGTACCACCTGTTTCTCTATTTCTAGCCTTATCTTCTCTATAAAATCTGTCAAATACTCTTTTTATACCTTCATCACTAATTCCAATTCCTGTATCTTTAACTTCAATTAAACATTTTCCATCTTTATTAAATGTTGATATAGTTACACTATCTTTTTCTTCAGTATATTTTAATGCATTATCTAATAAAATCACAAGAACTTGATGTATTTTATTTACATCAATACTTATTATATTATCAAAATTAAGATTCAAAATAATTTTTTTATTTTGCATTTCAGCTAATTCAATATAAGGTTTAACAAAATTCTCTATAAACTTATCTATTTCTATTTCTTCTTTATTTATTTTCATAGTTTTTGAATCAGCTCTTGCAAGCAATAATAAATCTTTTGTAAGTTTACTAATTCTTTTTGTTTCTTCTATTGTTAATGAAATATCTTCTATTTTATCTATTATTTTACTATCAGGCTCTTGTAACAATAGTTCTTGTTTAGCTTGAATTATTGTAAGAGGTGTTCTAAGTTCATGTGAAACATTTTCTACAAATTCACTCTGACGTTCAACTGTCTCCTTTATTGGATTTAAAGTTTTTTTGGAAATTATATAACTAGCTATTATTGATATACTTATACCAAATAAAATTGAGCATAAAATAATCTGTTTATATCTGTCAATTAAATTTTTTTCACTATCAACATTTATCATAAGTTGTATATATCTATCTTGATTATTTTCTTCTGAATCTAATTTTAAATTAATTGCTCTATAATAATAATTATTGTCAAAATTTATTTCATAAATCTTATTAAGATTATTTGCATCAAAATCTAAATCTTCATAATAATCATCATAATTCTTACCTAAATCATCAACATTTATTATATTAAAATTATTATCTCTTAATATAAAAACAATCTTTGGATTATTTATTTTTCTAGTTAAAAAATAATCTCTTTGATTTGTAATTCCTAATCTAGGTATTATATCTTCATAATCAAAATAATTGCTATCCTCATTTTCAAAACTGATATAAGGTACTTTATAATTATACTCTATTATTTTGAATTCATCTATTGCATTTAACAGTTCTTGATCAATAGAATTATATGTTGTTATTCTTACTGTTACAAAAATAAATATACCAAAAATTATAAATAATATTGCAAATACTATCATATTGAAAATCATGTGATTAAATAATTGATGATTTAAATTGACTTTTTCATTATTCATATTAACACCTATTCAGACCATATATATCCAACTCCTCTAATTGTTTTCAAATATTGGTCATAACCTATTTTTTTTAATTCTTTTCTAAGTCCACTTGTATAAACCTCTATTACATTAGTGCTTGTATCAGAATTAAATCCCCATATCTTATCAAAAATTTGATCTTTGGTAATAATAGTATTTTTTGAATTTATTAGATATTCTAAAACATCAAATTGTTTTCCTAAAAGAACAATCTCTTTATCTCCAACTTTAACTTTTCTATTATCTAAATCTAAAATCAATTCTTTAAATTTTATAGTATTATTTTCAGAATAATTTCCTGATGTCCTTCTTATTAAAGCATCTATTCTAGCAACAAGTTCTTCCCTTTCAAAAGGTTTTACTAAATAATCATCAGCTCCCATTCTAAAACCTTTTAATTTATCATCTAAACCATCTTTAGCGGTTAAAATCAAAACAGGTGTAAGAATTTTTTCATCTCTAATTTTCTTTAAAACATCATACCCGTTCATTATTGGCATCATTAAATCTAAAATAATAACATCATAAATATTTTGTTTAGCATAAATAATTCCTTCTGCTCCATCATAAGCTTTATCTGTGTCATATTTTGTGCAAATACATTGTTCAATTGTTTTAGATAATATTTTATCATCTTCTACTATTAATACTTTCATTTAATTCTCCTAATTTATTCTGTAATATTATTTTAAAATATCAACCTTAAAATTAACTAAAAATTTTGTATTTTTTATATATTAACATCTATTCCCATAACAAATGTTGCTACTTTAAAGAAAATTAAAACTGAACACATATCAGAGACAGTTGAAATTACAGGTGTAGCCATAAGAGCAGGGTCAATTTTAAATTTTTTTGCAAGCATTGGAAGAGTGCATCCTAAAAATTTAGCTAATGTAACAGTTCCTAATAATGATATTGCTACAACTATAGCCAATTTTAAATCTTGATATTGAATTAAAATTCTAATACCATTAGCTAATCCCAACATAAGTGCTACCAAAATAGCAACTCTAAATTCTTTCCAAACTACTCTAAAATAATCTTTTAGTTGAACTTCATCATTAGACATACCACGAATAATTAGAGTAGAAGTCTGAGATCCACAATTACCAGTAGTTCCCATTATCATAGGAATAAAAGCCACTAAAATTGGAACCATAGCAAAAGCATTTTCATATCTAGTAATAATAGCTCCTGTAACAATTGAAGATAGCATAAGAATAATTAACCAAAAAATTCTATTTTTAGCATGTTTAAATACACTTGTTTTGAAATATGTATTATCACTTGGTGAAATAGCAGCCATTTTTACAAAGTCCTCATCGACCTCATCTTGCAAAACATCAATAGCATCATCTATTGTTATTATTCCTACTAATCTTTTTTCTTTATCTACAACAGGTAATGCAAAAAAGTTATATTTATCAAACATTTTTGCTACATTTTCTTTATCCTCCAAAGTATTAGTTGTTATAACATTAACATTCATTATATCTTTTAATTTTTGATCTTTTTCTGCTATTAATAAATCTTTTAAATCAATTATTCCCTTAAGTTTTCTATCTAAACTTAATACATAACAATTGTAAACAGTTTCTTTTTGTAACCCTATTTTTCTTATTTTATCAAATGCTTGTTCTACAGTCATATTCTCTTTTAAATCTACAAATTCTGTAGTCATAATGGTTCCAGCACTATCTTCTGGATAATTTAATAATTCATTAATAACTTTTCTATCACTATTCTTAACATTTTTTAAAATTCTTTTTACAACATTAGAAGGCATTTCTTCAATTAAGTCTACTGTATCATCCATAAAAAGTTCATCTATGATATCTTTTAATTCTTTTTCAGAAAAACTATTTATAAGTTTCTCTTGAATATCTGAATCAAGCTCTGCAAATACCTCTGCAGCTTTTTCTTTAGACAAAATTCTATAAATTACAATCATTTTTTCATCTGAAACTTCTTCAAAAATCGATGGAAAATCAGCTGAGTTTAAACTTTCTAAATATTCTCTTAAATCATTAAATCTTTTTTCTGAAATTAGATTTTCTATTTTCTCATTCATAATATACCTCCGAATTTCCATTTTCCACAATTATTATAACTCAAAGAACCTATTTTTTAAAGAGTATATTTTTTAAATTATAATATTTAATAATTTATGAAAAAACAGATGCAAATTATCAATAGATAATTTGCATCTGTTTTACATTATTTTAATGTTTTGATTTTCTCTTTGGTTTACGTTTTAATCTATTCATATATATAATTAAAATTAACGAAATTGTTAATATAGCAATATAAAAAGTTATATTATCACCTGTTCCTGCACTTTTAGTTTGAGCTGTTTTATTTTCTTTTTTAGCACCAGCAGTTATTGTAACTGTAGCAGAAGCATTAAATGTTGAAGGACTTGTATTTGGATTTGTTACTCTAATATATACTACTTGTCCATTTATTTCATCTTTAAATTTAGGAATTTCTGATGTCCAATTTACTCCATCAATACTATACTCTACTTTATCACCTGGGATTATTCCATTAACTAAAATAGAATGTTCTTCTCCATCATATTCACCATTGTATGATGATACATCTAAATTAGGATGATCAATAGGTGTTATAGAAAGTGTAGAATTTACAACTGAAACTACATAATTATCTTGATATTTTTGAGCATTAACTGTTATAGGATATTCTCCAACATTATCTCCTTGTTTAGCAGTAGTACTTAATTCATATTTTATCTTATATGATTCATATGTTTCTGTTACATTAGCTGTTAGTTCTGGAATCTTTTCATTATATTTTACTGATTTAGAATCTGCTGTAATTACTATCTCTATTGGAGTTATTGTAACAGTTCCTGATTTAATTAATTCTTGTGGTTCTGCATTTTTGTTTGTTAATTTTACATAAACAATTGAAGAATCAGTAATGTTAATAAATTCTGGTAATTCATTACTCCAAGTTTTTCCATCTAAACTATATTCAACTATGTCATCTTCTAAAATTCCATTTATAGTTATTGAATGATATTTAGCATCATATACTCCTACATATGATTTTATTTCCAAATCTTTACGAGCATTTTTAGAAATAGTTAATTTTCCATTTTTATGTTTAACTATATAATTACCTTGATTTTCATCAGCTTCAACTTCAATATCATAAGTTCCACTATCAGATCCTTTTTTAGCATTTGTATGAACATTATAAGTAATTACATCATCACCAATAACTCCATCAATAACAACATCAAGATCTGGTATATCCTCATTATAATTTACTACTTTATCCTGTGCTACAACAGTAACTTCTTTTGGAGAAATCTCCACTTTTGCTTCAGATTCTACAACTGTTTCAGTAGTATTTGGATTTGTTACTTTTACTTTTATAGTAGTATCAGTAACATCTTTAAAATCTGGCAATTCTGAAGTCCAAGTATCTCCTCCATCTATACTATATTCTACTTTATCACCTGGAATTGTTCCTTCTAATGTAACTTTGTGTTCTAATCCATCATATTCACCAGTATATCCATTTAAAGTAATATCAGGATGATCAGTAGCTGTAATTGTTAATACACCTTTTTCAGTGCTTACAGTATAATTTCCTTGAACTGTTTCAGCTTTTATTAAAATATCATAATCTCCAATATTACTATATTTTTCAGGTAACTCATATAATTCATATACAACTTTTCCTTCATCACCTTCTAATATGCCATCTGGAACAATTGAAAATGAAGGATTTGCTTCACCATATCCACGTGATGCTTTTTCAGGACTAACTTTAAGTACTACAGGTCTTGGTGAAATAGTTAATTTAGCTGGCTCTACTGTAATCTCATAATTTTTATTTGCATATTCAGCATCAACAATATCTTTATAATTTTCAACTTTTATATCATAATCTCCTATATCTGATTTACTAGTTGCATTTGTTGTTAAATCAAATTTTAATTTATCAGATTCTAGTAAAGAACACTCTTCTCCAGCTTCATTATAATATTTTACTGTCCAACTATTTTTATCAAATTCATTTCCATATACAGATGTAACATCATCTGGAACAATTTTTATTTTAAAAGGTTTTATTACTAGTTTAGCAACACCTTCTTTTTTGTATGTTCCACTTGTATTAGTAACAATAAGTTCGTAATATATATCATATTCTCCTACATCTTTAAATTTTGGTGGCTCACTAAAAGTATAATCTGAATCACTTTCGCTATTTTTATATTTTACTTGTTTGTCTTTATCTAATGATTCAAATTGATCTAAATAATTTTTAGTTCCATCAGCACCTTGGATAGATTCAAAAACAGAGGTATCTAATTCTACCTGTATACTATCTATTGTATGTTCCTGTTTAGCATTATAAACTTTTTCTGCTGATGTTCCTTTAATTTTTACCCATAATGCATCAATTGTATATTCTTTATTAGATGCCATTATATAAGTTCTGGTTGTTTGAGTTGATTTATCATTTGGATTATATATATTTGCATCTTGTCCATCTCTTTGTTTGTCAAACCAACCAACAAATACATAACCATCTATTTGAGGTGTAATATCAAATACAGATATTGTATCACCTTCCTTAAAATAAGTTTTCTTATCTTTATAGCATAAACATCCTTTAGAAGTAGTAGATAATTCATGTTCAAAATAATCATTTATATCTACTTCTTCTCCAGAATTATCTATCCATGTTATGTCCTTTTGTTCTATACCAGTTAAATTAATATTGTAAACTAATTTTCCAGCATCAGCACTTTTATATACTGCTACATATGTGTTTCCTGCTTCTTTTGACGTTGGTGTAATTGTAGGGTTTGATGAATAGAATTTTCCATTTAATTGCCATTCTACAAATTCAGCTGTAGCAGAATTTATAGCTGTACAACCATTTATAGTTCCACCTTCATATATATAATCAACTTCATTTGTTAAAACTCCTACTCCACCTGATTCATTTTTAATTTCGTATTTTATATCTTGACTTGGGCTTGAACCTGTTGGTCTAAAATAAGCTTTTATTATTGTAGGACAACCATATGTTAGTTTTTTATCTTCATATCCATTTGTACCTGCAAAAGCATGACTTGTATGAATTGAATTTTCACTATATCTACTACCATTTACTGATAGAAAATCCAATTCATATCCTGGATTTGGTACACCTGTAATTGTACCACTATATGGAGCCTCTATTTTATTTGTTAAATCTTTAGTTGTTGAACTATCAAATTTACCTAATTTTCCATAATTTTCATTATTTACCAAATAAGCTACTTTCTTTTCAGAACTTGTTGAAAAAACAGCTGTATATGTAGCTCCTTCAACTACTAAATCTCCACTAGGAATAAACACTGGATTTATAGAAACCACTTTTCCTTCACTATCTACCCATCCAACAAAATTATTACCTGAATTTGGAACAGCTTTTACTCCAGAAAAACTACCTTTTTCTCCTCTATCTTTTGTTTTATCTTGAGATTCATCAACTGTTTTAGTTTTTCCAGAACCTTCAACACTATAGTTAATTGTAACATATTTATTTTCAAATTTTGCAGTATAAGTTACATCTCCAGAAATGTCACTGACATTTGGTTTAAAATTAAGATCTGTTGATTTTGGACTATCATCTACTCCATCATACCAACCCTTGAAAACATAACCCTCATCAACTGGAGAAAGATTAACACCTTTTACATATGTGTCTGTATTATCAACCACAAAATCACAAGCATCATCATTTGATGTTCCACAAACTGTTTTAAAATCTTTTAGTGAAGGAAGATATCCTCCTGATAAAATTCCTCCAGCTTCTGTTTTATATGTTATTGTATGAACATTATCACCAATAGGTTTATAATATGCTGTAATTGTAGTATCTTTTGAAATTACAGGTTGAACTTGATGATATTCATTATCTGTATAATTCATTTCACTACTATTTACGTCATTAGTAGCCCATGCAACAAACTCAAATTTTTCAGGATCTAAAGCTTTTGTTCTAAGACTCTTATTAATTTTACCTGATTTTACATCGCCATCATAAACAAAATTGTATTCAACATTTTTTTCGTATTCATTAGTATATGGTCTATCTACTTGTCTGGTTTCTAATTCAGTAATATTAGTATTATTTGCCAAATTATATAAATATGCAACATTTTCATCATTTAATTTAATAGTAACATTGTGCTTATTTGAACTTGCCAAAAGTTCTGTTTCAGTTGCAAATATAAATACATTACCTAATAGAAACATGCTTATTATTAAAATCAACAAAATTGCAATAATATTCTTAGTTTTACTCATGACTATTCTCCCTTTCTATCATTTAAAAATATACCTAGTATATTTATATTATATGTAAATATATTTTTCAATAATTATCGGTGATGATACATAAATTTAATCTAAATGTAACATTTTTGTAATATTTTTGTTTTTTGCGGGCGCCCAATGAGCGCCCATATAAATATGTTATTGATTGAATTATGTTTTTATTTTATATTTTATTATGATTTAAAATATAACTAATTCAATTCACACAAAAAACATGCGGGCGTTCTGGACGCTCGCATTTCATCATTTTGATTTTTTCATATGTAGGGGCGTTCATCGGACGCCCGCAAAAATATTTTCTGAATTTAAAATAAATGTATGGGCGTTCATCAGATGCCCGCATTTCATCATTTTGATTTTTTCATATGTAGGGGCGTTCATCGGACGCCCGCAAAAATATTTTCTGAATTTAAAATAAATGTATGGGCGTTCATCAGATGCCCGCATTTCATCATTTTTAATTTTTTCATATGTATGGGCGTTCATCGGACGCCCGCAAAAATATTTTCTGAATTTAAAATAAATGTATGGGCGTTCATCAGATGCCCGCATT
>CANRKJ010000023.1 GCA_947631185.1 uncultured Clostridia bacterium
TTCTTTTGTTGCATTTGGATTCTCTGAATAATATACTGTAACTTTTCCTTCTAAGTTCTTTGGTACTTTTATTCCATTACTTGTCATCTCACTTGTAAATTCAGAACCTAATCCTGTTTCACTATCTATATATGTATTTCCTTCAAACGGAATTACTCCTAATATCTTAACTTCACTAATTGTCTTATCATAATTATTAAATACATTAACATTTATATCTGCTGTTCTATCTTCTTTTGTTACTTCTGCAATATTAGGTGCAACTGTTACTGTTTCTTCTTTATTATAATTTGATACTGTTTGTGTTGTTATTAATGTACTTGGTGCTGTTATACCTAAATTAGAAGATATCTTTCCAATTTCTTCTTCATAATTATCATTATTATTAATATCATATATATCTTTTGAACTTGTTAAATATGTATTACAATCTTCATTATATCCATATAATGTATATGCTTCGCTTGATGATGGTGCAATTGGATTTAATGTTATATCTACACTTAAGTTTATGTCATAATCCGTTCTTTCATCATTTTCAGCTACTATCTCTGCATAATATTTATTATTCTCTTTATACAAATTACTTAATACAATATTTACATTAGTAGAATCTACATTTAAGTTTTCTGCAAATACTATATCTTCTGGAAATTCTACTAAAAATACTCCATTTTTCCAGCTGATTTGGTTAAACTGATCTGAAGTAGTTTTTATAGATATGTTTTGCTTTATATTTGAATTTTGTATTTCTGATTTATTTGGACTTATTTTTAAGCTTAATGCTGACTCTGGTTTTCTATATTGTGCATAATGTGTAAATGTTGATGTTTTTGCATCTACACCCTCTAATACTTGATCTTCTGATAAATAAGAGTATATTCCTTCTATAGAATTAAAATCTTCTTCTGGCATTTGTTCTACTAATAACTTATCATTTATTTCTTTTACATTATGTACATTGAAAGATTGATAATTATTTATACCATATACTTCAACTTTTACTTTTTTTACATTATTCTCATATTTAAAATAATTGCCTTTTTGATATGTTCTTATATCATCTCTTGAAAATTCTTTTATTACTTCTCCTGTTTCTTCATTATATGCTTTTGCACTAACTGCATAACCCTCAAAATAAATTCCCACATATGATATATATTCATCTGCATTAAATTTTCCTTTTTTAGTTGATACAAAATTATCTGGTCCATTTTCTTTAAAGGTAACTGTATCAGTATAATATTGTGTACAAGTATGCCATACAGTTTCATAATAATCTTCTTTCGTCTCTTGATTATTATATGCTTGAACAACTTTCTCTTTTGATACTATATATCTTTCTGATGATTTCTCACCTATTCTTACACTTCCTTCATTAATTACTGTTCCATTTCCTTTTTTTCCTTCTGTACATATCAGTATACTTTCAGATTGTGACTCTAATATATTATCAAAATCTGAAGTTTGATTATTATAAGCTACATATTTTGATATTACTGGTATTTCTACACTAAATGAACGTTCTGGATCTTCCCATGTATTATATGGGATTGCTTCTTTAGGATATTCAAAAACAACTGAATAATTATTAACTGATTTTATTGGATTCCTAATAGCACCTGTTTCTTCAGTAACACTGCTTGATCTTTTAATAGTTAGCTTTCCTGTTTCTGAATCGTAATTATAAGCACTAGTATTAAGTCCAGATACAGTTACATTTACTGGATAATATCCACTAACTTGTGGAGCACTTGCTGTTACTTCATTTTCTTTTATAAGTAATCCACCAAATGCTCTTGTATTTATTGTGCCTACAACATTCATACTATTATCGGTAAATGCTATATTGGAACTTTGATAATTGATATCTGAGCTTAGTGAACCATACCAATTTACAGTAACTTCTCTGGTTACATCTATTGGTGTTGAATTTCCTTCATCATCAACATAAGTTCCTTTTAAAGTCATCGTATTAACTTTGCTATAATCATTTATGTTATTTCCGATTTTTGAACTTATCTTACCTTCTAAAAGTCTTTGACTACCTGAATATACCTTTTCCTGTAGTCTTATGTTTTTGGTATCGTTTCCTATGTAATTTCCAGATACTACAGGATCTTCTATAATTGATGTTGACCAAGTGAAATTCTGAGCATTTAAAGTTATCTGTCCATTTTCTAAATGTCCACTATTTGATACTTTTATTTCTGCCCATAAAATTTCATCAGTTGATTGAACATCTCTAGTCGTACCTCTTATCCTTTCTGCATAACCATCGTTATCATAATCTCTGGTGAAGAAAACCGAAAACTCTACATTAGGACTTTGAGTTTGATAATCTTCATCTTCAAGTTCGCCATATTTTTTAGCCATTTGATTTTCTATGTCTAATTTGCTTTGAGTAATAATGCTATTTACTTTTGGTAAAGCGATTATTACTGCAATTGCAAATAAAATTAATGCTATAGCGATGACATAAATTTTTTTACTTACCTTTCTCATTTGAATTTCTCCTTTTAATTTATTTGTATTACTAATCCTAATAGTAATATATTTACATTAATAAAAAAAGTAGTGGTAAATCTATGTTACATCACAGCATTTACGGAAGGATTAAAAGGTTTATTTTATTAAATTTTGATTAATTTTTGTTTAAATTTTAGTATTTTTTAGCCAAATTTAAATAAATATTTACGGATTAACATTTTTGCAAATATTGCTTTATATTATTGTTTTTGGCGGGTTTGCGGGCGTCCGATGAACGCCAGCAATAAAAATCATATATCTGAATTTATTTTCATTCTGTAGGGGCGTTCATCGGACGCCCGAAAAAAATCATATATATGAATTTATTTTCATTCTGTATGGGCGTTCATCGGACGCCCGCAAAAAAACATATATCTGAATTTATTTTCATTCTGTAGAGGCATTCATTGGACGCCAGCAATAAAATAACAAAAGAAATCCTCAATTTGTTTACAAATTTGGGATTTCTTTTGTTATTTTATAGCACTCCTACCAGTTGCAATTGTTCATCTGTAAGATTAAAATTGCCTCCATTATTTGTTATTATTTTTTGCAGATTTTCAATCTCTCTAGCTTTATTTATTGTAGATTCTAATGGAACTATATTTTCTAATTGTTTATTTATATTTTTATAAGCTTTATTCATCTCTTTTAAATCTTCTTTTTCATATGCATTTTTCCACGTTTCACAATATTTATCTAATTTTTCTATAGAATTTACTTGATTTGTTAAACTATTATCAATATTGTTACTAATAGTTTTAAATAATGTATTTTTTCCATTTTTGATTATTTTACCTACTCCTTTATCTAAAAATCCTGCATCAACTACCACATCTATAGTTTTACCAATAACAGAACTAATTGTATCTACTAGTCCACCTTTTTTTACTGCATTTTGAATTTGATCTATATTTTCAAAATTTCCAGTAAAAATTCCTATTGTTGCACTTTTTCCTAAATCTATAGAACTTTCAATTGCTTCATTTATTCCTGCTTTAACTCCATCTTGTATTAATGTATCTTTTATATTTATTATTTGATCCTCTAAAAAATCTGGCAATAATGCTTTTAACCCAATATCTACTGCATTATCTACAACTTTTCCAAATTCAGATTGTAAAAAATTGTTTTGTAAATTATCTATTCCTTCTGATAAACTTGTTGTAATATTCTTACCTGTTTGTATCATATTTTCTATATCTAAAAAATTTTCCATTTTTTCTCCTTTCATAATCTATATTTTTTTAATTTGTCTTTTTCAACTTAATGTTAAATACTTTTGTAATTTTAATATATCATCTATTCTTACGCTATTTTTAGTATATGTATTTATATAAGAATTAAATTTCGATGTATAATTTATTTTCCCAATGATTTTTATTTTTTCAAATACATTTCTTACAATTTCTATATCTATTGAACTAATATTATATTTATTTATAAAAATACCTATTTTTTTTAAATCTAAACCATAATCTAACAAATACAACTCTAATAATTCCCTTGATTTTTCTATTTCTAAAATATTTGGTTCTAATAAAAAAACATTATAATCACAATTTGGGAATATTGATTTTATATAATTTGAGGATATTTCACTAGATGTATCTATTATTATATAATCAAAATTATGTTTTAAATCTTCAATTATTTCTTTTACTTTTTTATTATCAATTATATTTAATTCATTAAAAATATATTTTATTTCACTTAATATATATAAATTTTTTTCTACTTTATTTATTAATGAATTAATATCATAATTTTTTATTTGTTTTTTTATATTAAATAAATTTTTTAAATCATTACTATATAAGTCAAAATTTATAAGTAATACTTTATTATTTTTAGCTAAATATTTTCCAAGTAAACTGCAGAAAACTGTTTTACCCACTCCTGAATTTCCAATTATTGATATAACTCTTCTAATATTTTTTAATTTTAAATTATTTACTTTTTCAGGCTTATATTCTCTATTTTCAAAATAACAAATAATCTCCTCTTCTGAACTAAATAATTTTACTTTATTATATTTTTGAAATTCTTCTTTATAATGTTGTTTTTTTAAAATTAAATATACTTCAAATTCATAAATATTTATTTTTCTAAGAATGTATTCTAAATTATCAATGCAAATTTCTTCATTAATAATAACAACATCAATATTATTATCTTTTTCCAAATATTCAAATATTCCATCTATATAAAATATATCTCTTTCTTTAACATCAATAGTATCAATTTCTTTTAGCTTATTGTTCAAATATTCATTCCCCGTAGCTGTAATTACTTTTTTCAATAATTAATACCTCCTATTATGTATAATCTATAAAATTATCTGTTTTTCATAATCTGAAGATTCTATTTTTACTAAAATATGATTATCTTCCACAAACATTAAACATTCACCTCTTTTTAATGATTTTATTTCAATCTTCTCTTTTTCACTCAAATTCGTATATTTTTCTAATACTAAAATATTTTCCTCTTCTAATGAAAAAAATGCTTTAATATTTGAATTATTGAGTATACTTTTACCATATATTCCTTCTTCTAAACTAAATAAATCCGAAACATCCTGAGTAATTGCAACACTACTACCTCCATATTTTCTTATTGTTTTAAAAATTTTATAAATAAAACTTGCAACTTCTTTATTAGACACAATACCAATTAATCTCCAAATTTCATCTAAATATATAGCTTTATTTTTACTTCTATCTTTTTTAACTTTATCCCAAAATAAATCAACAAAAATCATCATTCCATACTTTAAATTTTCTTCGCCTAAATCATAAATATCTGCAATAATAAGATTATTACTCAAATCTACATTAGTTCTATTATTAAAAAAATTTAAACTACCATTAATAAAAATACTTAACTTGCTTTTAAAATAAGTTTCATCTTCATTAAATTCATTATATAAATCTTCTAATATTGGCATCTCTAAGCTACTTTTGAATTGATTATTTCTATATAAACTAGAATCATCAAAAGTTATTCCCACTTTAGAATATGTTCTTATAATTTTTTCCTCTAAAACAGAGTATTTTTCATCATCAATATTTTCAAAAATAAGTGAAAAAAATCCTTTTAATTTATTCAATTTTGTAACTAAATATCCTTTTCCATCTTCAATAGATTCTTCTCTTATATCTAGAACATTAACATATGTATTACTAGTAGGTCCTATTTTTATTAAAGTTCCACCTAAATTTTCACTTATATTTCCATATTCTCTTTCCGGATCAATTACGTATTGTTCGATTCCAAGCATCCAATATCTTAAAATTTGAGTTTTAATAAAAAAAGATTTTCCTGCACCGCTAGTTCCAAATACACACATATTTGCATTTTTATATTTTGATTTATTAAATCTGTCAATAAATACTAATGAATTATTATAAATATTTGTACCAATAAAACATCCTGTTTCATCAAATATATTAGATGATATAAATGGATATGTTGATACTAATCCACTTGTTAAAATATTTCTTTTACTAACTTCTTTAATATCTACAGAATTTTCTTGAATTGGTAAACAAGCTTTAAATATTTGTTCTTGCCTAAATGTTGATCGTCTTGTATACATACCTGACGATTGAAGCATTCCTTCAACTTTATTTAGTGAAAAATTTAATTCTCTTTCATTTGTGGCATATACAACTAAATATAAATAAATATAAAATATATCTTCATTATTTACTTGCAGTTCTTTTCTAATGTATTTAGCATCTTGATATGAAAAAGCAGCAATATCAATATCATTTCTATTTTCATTTTTATCTTTTAAATCTACTCCTACATTACCAATATAATAAGTTAAATCTTTTATAACTTTATAACTATCTTGCCTTTCATAAAATATTGATAAATTCATATTTATATTTGAATTTATAAGATTTTTTAAAATGATATCGTTATATTCTCTATAATAATCAATAACCATTATTCCAGAATACAACATATTATCTATTTCTAAATATTTAGGATTTAAATTACTGATAAAACTTGGCGCAATTTTGTCTTTTGACCTTATTATTCCTTTTAAAAATTCCGATGTTATCCCTCCTTATAAAATTAAATTTTATGAATATAATCTTAAATTCATAAATGAAAATAATATATCCTCTACTTCATCTTTGGTATTTACATCTAAAACTACATTACCACACCTAGACAAAGATTCTTTTACTTTTAAATACATATCATTTAAATTAACACTAGCAATTTTATCTTTTCCCTGTTCTTCAGATTTAAAATTATCTAATTTAAATTTTAAAATAATATAAAAATTTTTTGATGACGATTTATTATTTCTATTTATTTCTAATAAATATGAATAATAATTTTCATATATCTCAATAATATCTTTATTTGTAAATTCTTTTTCAATTTGTTTTAATTTGGAAATATGTTTTGATAAATCTTCTTTTTTACTTTGAATTAAAATTTGAGAATCAAAATTACATGTTTTTAAAAAGACTTTATAAGAATTTAAAATTGCTTCTTTTTCTAGGTTAGACTTTAAATCATAATTGATTGGGATAATTCTTATGAGTTTTATATAATGATTTTTATAAAGTATTATTCCATTATCAAATATTTTTTCAAATGTAAGCCAGTTTTGAGTTGATTCAAAATTATTTATAGTTTATCCTCCTTTCTTTTTAACCTTATAATAAGAAATTTAATTTTTCAAATTATAAAAAAAAGGCAAAAATAATTTAATTATTTTTGCCCCTCATTAAATTAAAATTATTATAATTTTTAAAATTATTTTTGTCAAGTTTTTTTGAATAATTTTTATAAATAAACATATAATACTATCATAAGGTTTATATTGGCCTAACTTAGATTTAAATATAATAGTTATTTAATATTATATTTAAGTCGAGCAAAAGATTATTAATATTAAATTTATAATTTTAATATTAATAGTCTGAGCTGAAGAGTATTTTTTTAGAAGTATATTTCTTGATTATAGATTACAAGAAGTAAAATTTTAGAAAAATATTTGAAGTCGTGAATATATCTATATTATAAATTGTTAATTATAATCCTTTAATAGGACGAATTTAGCAATGATGAGTGTATTTATATTCTATCAACTGCATATATATTTAGATATGAGTTCTAGTTATATAGTAATATATATTAGAGCAAAATATTTGAATATATATACTGAGATGAAAGTCAATATTAAACTTTATTAAGAAAACTCCCTAATATGGGAGTTTTCTGTTTTTATATATCTAAATTTTTAACATATTTTGCATTGTCTATAATAAAATTCCTTCTAGGCTCTACTTCATCTCCCATAAGAAGTGAAATAGTTTTATCTGCAGCAATTGCGTCATCCATAGTAACTTTAACAAGAATTCTAGTTTCTGGATTCATAGTAGTTTCCCATAATTGCTCTGGATTCATTTCTCCTAGACCTTTGTACCTTTGTATACTTAATTGATCTCTAGCAATTCCCTTTTCTTCTAATTCTTTATATGCATTATTTAAATCTTCATCTGTATAACAATATACATCTTCTATACCTTTTTTTGATAATTTATATAATGGTGGTTGAGCAAGATATACATTTCCATTTTCTATAAGTGGTCTCATATATCTAAAGAAGAATGTTATAAGTAATGTTCTAATATGAGCACCATCAACATCAGCATCAGCCATTATTATTACTTTACCATATCTAATTTTTGTAACATCAAAATCATTTCCAATTCCTGCTCCAACTGCAAGTATAACTGGATTTAATTTATCATTTCCATATATTTTATCTGCTCTAGCTTTTTCAACATTAAGCATTTTTCCCCATAATGGTAGTATAGCTTGAAATTTTCTATCTCTTCCTTGTTTTGCACTACCTCCGGCAGAATCTCCTTCGACTATATAAACCTCACATTCTTCAGGATTTTTACTACTACAATCAGCAAGTTTTCCTGGTAAAGTTGTAGACTCTAAAGCATTTTTTCTTCTAACTAATTCTCTAGCCTTTCTAGCTGCTTCTCTAGCTCTAGCTGCACTAATACATTTTTCTAAAATAGCTTTGGCAACATTAGGATTTTCTTCTAAAAATGTAGCTAAATGTTCATTCATCATAGATTGTACAATTCCTGTAACTTCACTATTTCCAAGTTTGGTTTTTGTTTGTCCCTCAAATTGTGGTTCTTTAACTTTTACAGAAATTACAGCAGTAATACCTTCTCTAATATCATCACCTTGAAGATTTCCATCTTTTTCTTTTAATATATTTTTAGCTTTTGCATAATCATTAAATACTTTAGTTAATGCTCTTTTAAATCCTTCTAAATGTGTTCCTCCTTCTATAGTATTTATATTATTAACAAAACTATATATATTTTCAGAATAACTTGTTGTGTATTGAATAGATATTTCAACAGGAAATTCTCCATCTTTTTCTATATAAATAGGAGTTGGATGTAATTTTTCTTTACCTGAATTTAAATATTCAACAAATGAAACTAATCCTCCTTCAAAATGAAACTCATTTTTCTTTGGTGTTTCTTCTCTTAAATCTTGAATATTTATTTTTAATCCTTTAGTTAAAAAAGCCATTTCTCTAAATCTATTTTCTAAAACTTCATATTCATAATTCAATGTTTCAAAAATTGTACCATCTGCTAAAAATCTAACTTTAGTTCCTGTTTGATCTTTTGAACATTCACCTATTTTTTCAAGAGATTTTACTGTTTTTCCTCTTTCAAATTTCATGTAGTAAATTCCACCATCTCTTTTTATTGTAACTTCTGTCCATTCTGATAGTGCATTTACAACAGATGATCCAACACCATGTAAACCTCCTGATACTTTATATCCACTATCTCCTCCAAATTTTCCACCAGCATGTAGAACTGTATAAACAGTTTCTGCAGCAGATAATCCAGTTTTTGGATGTATATCTACTGGTATTCCTCTTCCATCATCTTCTACACAAATAATATTTCCTGGTTCTATTGTAATATTTATATTTTTACAATAACCTGCTAATGCTTCATCAACTGCATTATCAACAATTTCATATACAAGATGGTGAAGCCCTCTAACAGATACACTTCCTATATACATACCTGGTCTTTTTCTAACTGCTTCTAATCCTTCTAATACTTGAATTTGATCTGCATTATACTCATGCTCGTATTTTTCCATTTTTTTCCTCCTATGAATCTATTGTGAATATATTTATTTTTTATAAATAATAATTGAATATTCCTATTTCCCTACGTATTTAAATTTATATCACAAATAATTTTTTTATGCAAATATTTTTTTATTTTCTTATACAATTTCCATTTTCTACAAAATAACTATTAGTACCTTCTATATTATCTGTACAAGTTATAATAACTTGATTTCCTACAATTTTATTAAGAAAGCTTTCCCTTCTATTACTATCTAATTCAGACATAAAATCATCTAATAAAAGTATTGGTGATTCTCCTATCTCCTCTTTTACAATATTTAATTCTGCCAATTTTAATGATAATACCGAAGTTCTTTGCTGTCCTTGAGAACCAAATACTTTAACTGGTTTCCCATTTATGTAAATTATTAAATCATCTCTATGAATTCCTAATGAAGAATATCCTCTAGAAATATCTATATCTTTTGCTTTTTCTAGATTTTCTAAAAATTTATTTTTATCTTTACAATTAGAAATATATTTTATAGAAATATCCTCTTCAAGATTTCCACTTTTTGTTATTGTTTTGTGGATAACTTTTATTTTTTCTAATAATTTTTCTACATATTTTTCACGATAATTATAAACTTTTTCTCCCCACTCTGATAATTGTTTATCCCATATTTCCAACATAGATTTTGGTTTGTTTTCGTATTTAATTTGTCGTAAATATGAATTTCTTTGTTCAAGTGTTTTATTATAATTATTTAAAATATGAATATAATTTGGTTTTAATGAACTAATCATCATATCTAAAAAGCGTCTTCTACAATCAGGTCCTTCTTTTATTATATCAATATCATCTGGTGTAAAAATTACTACATTTATTTTTCCTATAATATCACTAATTTTGTTTTGCTTAACACCATTTATAAAAAAGGTTTTTTTATCATCTATAATAACTTCTATTTTTCCTTCTCTATCTATGGTTTTATATTCGACTTGTATTTTTGCAGAATTTTCTCCAAAACAAATCAAGTCTTTATCTCTTCTAGCTCTAAATGATTTCCCCATTGCAGATAAAAATATTGCTTCTATTATATTAGTTTTACCTTGAGCATTATTTCCATATATTATATTAACTTTTTCATCAAAAACTATTTCTTGATTTTTATAATTTCTAAAATTTGTTAATAAAATTTTCTTAATGTGCATTTCCGTAACCTTTTATCCACAAGTAATTAACAATTTGTGGATAACTATTCCTTCATTTTTATTGGAAGTATCATATATATGTAATCACCTTGATCTACTGGTTTAATAATAGATGGAGATCTATTAGTTCCAAATTCAATATATACTTCTTCATCATCAATTACTTTTAAAGCATCAATAAAGAATTTCGGATTGAATCCTATTTCTAATTCTTTTCCTTCAGTTTCAATAAACATTTCTTCCTTTGCATCACCTGTTTGATTAGCACAAGAAATTAAAACTTTTCCAACTTCTATGTTAATTTTTACTGGATATCTTTTTTCTTTTTCTATTGCTGATGCAGAAATTAATAGAATTCTATCAAAACAATTTTGAATTTCATTTTTATTAACTTTTATTCTTGTTTCCCAATTTGATGGAATTGCATTTTGATATTTTAGGAATTCTCCATCTAACAATCTAGTAACAATTTTACAATTATCCATTTCAAATAAAGCTTGATTTTTTGATACCCCTATTTTTACTAAATCAAAAGAATCAGAAATAATTTTATTTACTTCATTTAATGTTTTTCCTGGAATAACACAACTAAAATCATTTCCAGAAGTATTAACTTCAGCTTTTTTTATAGCCATTCTATATCCATCAACTGCAACTACATTCAAGGTTTTATTATTTATTTCAAATAAACAACCTGTAAATATTTGTCTTTTTTCTTCAGTACTAACAGCAAATATTGTTTTTCTAATCATATTTTTTAAAATTGTTTGTTCTATTTCAATAGAATTATCAATATCTATTTTTGGAAGTTCAGGAAATTCTTCTGGATTCATAGTTGATAATTTATATAAAGAACCTTCACATTCAATTTCCAAAAAATTATTTGTATTTATTTCTATTTTTATTTCTTTATTAGGAAGTTTTCTAATAATTTCACTAAACATTATTGCATTTACAACAGTTGCTCCTTCTTCTTCAACATTTGCTTCTAATATATATTCAATACCAATTTCTAAATCATAAGAAGTTAATTTAATAATATTATTATTGGTTTGAATAAGTATACCTTCTAATATAGGCATAGGTGTTTTAGTAGCTACTCCATTAATTACGGAGTTAATAGCTTTCAAAATATTTTCTTTTTCGCATAAAAATTTCATTTTCTTTTCTCCTTTTAATAAATAGATATAAATAGTAGTATTAGTTATAGTACTTGTGGATTTGGTGGAAAACTCTGTGAATAACTGATTTCCCTAACAAAAACTATGTTTATAACTTTGTGTAAAAAAAGTTATTTTATCCACACTATAAAATTTCTTTTGTGTATTTACATTTATTAACACTATTTATACACTTTATTAACAACCAGGATGTTGATAACCTTTCTCGCTGTTCCGTAAGAGTTAATTCATGTTCATTTGTAAAAATTTTGTTTTGTAAAACAATTTTTTTGAAAAATTTTAATTTTCCTTTAAATTTATAATGTTTTAATTTAATTTGATTCTCTGATAATGTTTTTCACACTTTCCACAACTAGTTTTGTGTTTGTGTTTTCTTTTATTTCTTTTTCTATTTTTTTATAAGCATGCATTATTGTTGTATGATCTCTTTTTCCAAATGAATCACCTATTTTTGGAAATGACATTTGACCAATTTCTCTACATAAATACATAGCAATTTGTCTAGGATGTACAATATCATTAGACTTTTTAGATGAAATTAAATCTTTTTTATCTATATTAAAATATTTTGCAACAATTTCTTGAATATAATCTGCTGAAATAACCTTTTCTTTTTGAAGTACAATATCATTTATTGCTTTTTCTGCCATTTCAATTGTAATTGGGCTATGTGTTAAAGATGCGTAAGCTATTATCTTATTTAAAGCACCTTCTAATTCCCTAATATTTGAATCAATTTTGGTAGCAATTACTGACAATATGTAATCATCTATAATAATATTTTCAATTTGAACTTTTTTCCTTAATATAGCTAAACGTGTTTCATAGTCTGGCATAGATATATCTGCAAGTATTCCCCATTCAAATCTTGATTTTAATCTTTCTTCTAATAAAGGAATATCTCTTGGTGGTTTATCACTAGATATTATTATTTGTTTTCCTGTTTCATGAAGAGTATTAAATGTATGGAAAAATTCCTCTTGCCCTGTTTTTTTACCAGCAATGAATTGAATATCATCAATTAATAAAACATCTATATTTCTATATTTATTTCTAAATAATTCATTTTTATAGTTAGCATCTTTGATTGAATTAACAAGTTCATTTATGAACTTTTCTGATGTAGTATATAATATTTTTGATGATGGATTATTTTGTAATATGTAATTTCCTATAGCATGCATTAAGTGTGTTTTTCCTAATCCAACTCCGACCATATATAAATAATGGATTATATGCTGTAGCTGGAGATTTTGCAACAGCCTGCGCAGCAGCTTGAGCAAATTTATTATTATTACCTACTACAAAATTATCAAAAGTATATTTTGGGTTTAGAAAACTATTACTATAACTTTCTGAATTTGTATAATTAGTTTGCATAACATTTTCTTCTTTTGGCAAAATTTGAGATTCTTTTGATTTCTCTTTAATTGTAACTTCACATGTTTTGTTTGTAATTAAATTAAATGCATTAATAACTAAATCAAATAATCTTGATTCTATTGCATCTTTTTGCATTTTAGAATTTACCAACAATGTGATTTTATTATCATTGATACTTTCAATTTCTAAAGTTTTTATCCAAGTTGAAAATGATATAGCTGTCATTTCATCTTGTAATAATGTTTTAGCTTTTGTAAGTAAGTCTTCTTTATCTGAATACATTAAGAATAACCATCCTTTCAAAAATAGTATAAATTTAATATATTTATCCACAGAGTTTTCCACAATGTTTTGTAAAATTACTGAAAAATAAAGCTTTTTTTGTATTCACAACTGTGGAAAACTTTAGGGAAATAACATGTATAGTCGTGTCCATATAATATCAAAAAAAAAATTAAATAGCAATAGATAATTAAAAATTGTTTAATGTTTTTTATTTGTTAAATAAATTGTATTTTTTTTTATTTATTTACGGATAACTTACGGATATCTAAATTATTTATCTTTTTGTATTGACTTTTGTTATCTTTTCTTATATAATTCTAATGCTTGTATGTAAAAAATAATAAATTACGGAACAATGATTATCTATAGATACTTTATTGTTAAAAGAAAATTATGATTTCGTATATTTATTTTATATGGAATTTTTATTACTTTATTTATAAAATTCCTACAATATAAAATTATATAAAGTGGAGGTGTAGCAAAATGAAAAGAACATATCAACCAAAAAAGAGACAAAGAAATAAAGTTCATGGATTCAGAAAAAGAATGCAAACTAGAGCAGGAAGAAAAGTTTTAAAGGCAAGAAGAAATAAAGGAAGAAAATCTATATGTGCTTAAAGTTAAAATTGGGGCAAATATGCCCTTTTTTTCTTAAAAATCTTAAATTATAGAATTTGTTTTGTGCAATCTTTTAAAATATTAAATGCAAATTTTATAAAAACGAATTTTTGATAAAAGATTTTCGGTAATAAGGAAGGTTTGATTGTGAAAAAAACAATTGTAATTAAAAAAAATTATGAGTTCAAAAATTTATTTAATAAAGGTAAATTTTTTTATGGTGATTATATACATGTGTATGTTTTAAAAAACAATTGTAACTTAAACAAATTGGGAATTGCTATATCAAAAAAACAAGGAAAAGCTGTTAAAAGGAATCATTTTAAAAGATTAATTAGAGAGAGTTATAAAATATTAGAACCATATATCAAAAATGGTTATAGTATTTTAATTGTTGGTAATAAAAACAGAAATATCAATGATATTTCTTATCATATTGTAAAAAATAACATGGAAGAATCTTTAAAAAAGGCAGGAATTTTAAATGAACAATATTCCAATTAAAATGATAAATTTTTATAAAAAACATATTTCTTTGTTTTTGGAGGATAAGGGGATTCATTGTAAATTTGAACCAACATGTTCTGAATATGCAAAACAAGCTATAGAAAAGTATGGCACTAAAAGAGGAAGTATACTTACAATGAAAAGAATTTTAAGATGTAATCCATTTTCAAAAGGTGGATATGATCCATTAAAATAAGGAGGAAATATGCTTAAATTATGTGCAAGAATTTTTGGAGTTGTTTTAAATTCTATTTATGGTATTGTAAATAATTATGGTGTAGCTATTATTATTTTTACTATTATTTTAAAACTTATTTTATTACCTATAAGTATAAAACAACAAAAAACCATGAAAAAAACTTCAAAAATACAAAAAAAAGTTGGAGAAATTCAAGAAAAATATTCTAGTGATCCTACTAGAATGAATCAAGAGATTATGGAATTATATAAAAATGAAAATATGAGTCCTTTTAGTGGTTGTTTAAGTACAATATTTCAATTTATTGTTATTTTATCTATGTTTTACTTAGTTAGTAGACCGTTAACATATATGTTGAATATTGAACAAGATACAATAAATAATTATGTTCAAACAATTAGAGATGAATCAGGAGAGAATGATAAAAGACTTAGATATCCAGAGATTGCTGTAATAAATAAATTTTCTAACTCAGATGAAAAAATTAACATAAATATGAATTTTTTAGGACTAAATTTAAGTGCAGTTCCTATGCAAGATTATAATGATCCTAAAGTTTTTATAATTCCGGTTTTATATGTTGTAACTTCTATTGCATCAATGAAGATAACTAATTTTTTAAATTCAAATAAAAAATCAAAAGAAGATAAAAAAGAAATAAAAACAAATTTACCTAAAAAAGTTGATGAACCAGAAAATACTGCTGAAATGATGGAAAATATGAATAAACAAATGAGTTTAATGATGCCAATTATGACTGTTAGTATTGCTTTAATTGCTCCATTAGGTTTAGCTTTATATTGGTTATTAAGTAATTTATTATCTATATTTGAAAGAATATTTGTTTATAAAGCTTTTAAAACAGAGGGGGAAGAATAAATGGAAAAAAGTTATATTTTTGAAGGAAGAACTACAAATGAAGCTATTGAAAAAGGTTTAAGTGAATTAAAAGTTTCTAAAAATAAAGTTGACATAAAAGTATTGGAATCTGAAGAAAAAAGAAGTTTTTTTAGTATATTAGCTCCTAGAGTTGTTAAAGTAGAATTAACTTTAAAAGAAGATGATGTTAAAGATGAAATTAAAAAAAATACAATAAAAAAGGAAAAAATAGAAAAAATTAATTTTGATATTAAAGAAGTAATTGCAGATGTCACTAAGTTTATGGATGAATTTTTTGCTAAGTTTGAAAATAATAATTTTAAATATAATATAAAAGATGAAAATAATTATATTTACGTAGATGTAGATGGTGATAACACAGGATTTTTAATAGGTTATAGAGGAGATGTTTTGAATAGTTTACAAACAATCTTAACTAATATAGCAAATAAAAAATCTAATGGTAAAATTAAAGTTATATTAAATATAAGTGGTTATAGAGAAAAAAGAGAAAAAGATTTACAAAATTTAGCTGATAGAATTGCTTCTAGTGTTATAAAAACTGGTAAATCAGTTACTTTAGAACCGATGATAGCTTATGAAAGAAAAATAATTCATTTAAGATTACAAGATAATGATAAAGTAAAAACATATAGCATTGGGGAAGAACCACATAGAAAGCTTGTAGTTGCTTTAAAATAGAATATTAAAATATAATCAGAAGTCAAAGTGATGATTAAAATTTAATTCTCACTTTGACTTTTTTTATAATTAGGAAGTTTTTACTTTCCTCTTATATAAAAAATGTTATAATTACTTGTTTTTGTAATGTTTGTAATTTTGACTAATTATGTTAAGTATGATATAATATTTCAGATAATAAAAAAAGGATGGTTGAATATGAGTACTATTGTTGCTATCTCAACAGCTCCTGGAGTTGGTGGAATTGGAATTATTAGGATGAGCGGTGAAGATGCTTTTAATATTTTGGAAAAAATATTTAAGCCAAAAAGCTCACAAAGTATAGAAGATATAAAAGGTTATTCTATAAAATATGGTTATATTGTTGATAATTGTGAAACTGTTGATGAAGTATTGGTTTCATATTTTAAGTCACCAAAAAGCTATACTACAGAAAATATGTGTGAAATCAATTCACATGGTGGAATAGTTATGATGAATAGAATTTTAGAATTATGTATAAAAAATGGTGCAACACTTGCGGAACCGGGAGAATTCACAAAAAGAGCATTTTTGAATGGTAGAATAGATTTGTCCCAAGCAGAAGCTGTTATTGATATAATTAATTCAAAAACTGACAAAGAATTAAAGATTTCTGTAAATCAATTAGAGGGGAATTTGTCTAGAACAATAAAAGAAATTAGAAAAAATATAATTTCAATGATGGCTGATATTGAAGCAACAATAGATTATCCTGAATACGATATTGAAGAGACAACAAATTCACAAATTTTAGATAATTTAAATGATGTTAAAGGTAAATTAAAACGATTAGAATTAACTTTTGAAAATGGTAAAATTCTAAAAGAGGGGATAAATACTGCTATTATAGGTAGACCAAATGCTGGAAAATCTTCTTTATTAAATCTTTTATTAAACGAAGAAAGGGCAATTGTTACTGATATTGAAGGAACCACTAGAGATACTATAGAAGAATTTATTTCTGTAAAAGGTATTCCTTTAAAAATAATTGATACTGCTGGAATTAGAAATACTGATGATGAAGTTGAGAAAATAGGAGTAAAAAAAGCTAAAGAAATTGCTGAAAAAAGTGATGTTGTAATTGGAATATTTGATATTTCTAAAAAAATTAATTCGGAAGATTTGAATATATTGGATATTTTGAAAAATAAAAATTCTATAATTCTACTAAATAAAATTGATTTAGTGGAAAATGTTGATTTAAAAGAATTTGAAAATATAAAATTGCCTATTATAAAAATTTCAACTAAAACTGGTGAAGGAATAGAAAAACTTTATGAAGAATTAGAAAAAATGTTTAAAATTAACGAAATATCTAATGACGGTGAGTTGATTGTGATTAATAATAGACATAAATATTTAATAAAAAATGCAATAAATAATTTAGAAAAATGTGTAGAAACAATAAATAAAGGAATGCCAATTGATATAATTTCCTCTTATTTAAAAGAGATTTTAGAAGAGCTAGGAAAAATAACTGGTGAAAGTGTGACAGATGATGTTATAAAAGAAATTTTTTCAAAATTCTGTTTAGGAAAATAATTTATTTTTTTATGTTTATAAAATTTACAAATTTCAATATGTAATGTATGGCACTCATTGTGGCTCACGAAATATTAATAAATCACAATTCAATGTATAATGTAGGGGCGCTCATTGGGCGCCCGCAAAAACAAATACATATATCAAAAATTATATATATTGTTTGTGAAATTTATCGAATGTTTTGAAAGATAAATGAAATGTAGGGGCACTCATTGGGCGCCTGCAAAAACAAATACATATATCAAAAATTATATATATTGTTTGTGAAATTTATCGAATGTTCTGAAAGATAAATGAAATGTAGGGGCGCTCATTGGGGAGGCTGTTGAAAAAGTGCAAATTTTTTGTAAAAATTATGTTTACCAAAACTGAATCCCTATTTTATTCAAAAATGTCATATAAAGTGGAGATAAATTTATAATTTTATATTAAATCTAAAGCAAAAGTGGGGATAAAAAATTTGTACTTTTTGTAAAATTTAAAATAATCGACTTTTTCAACAGCCTCTCATTGGGCGCCCGCGAAATATAACGTATATTTTATAAATTATAAAATATATTAAAAGGAAATTTGATTAATAAAATAATGAACATAATATGATTAGCAAGGATAAAAAATAAGGCTTTTTTATAATTAAATTATAAACTTATATAAACAAAATGAAAAAATAAAATAAAGCCATTTTGATATTAAATAAAAATAATTTACATAAAAATGTTATAAAGAAACAAAAATTCTTAGAACAAATTTTTGATAAAACACAGTTAACATAAAAATGAATAAAAATAAGAAAAATTGAAAAGGAAAAAATAATAAAGAAAATAAAAGAATAAAAAAGGAGTTAAAAATGGGATATAATGCTGGTAAATATGATATTGCTGTAATAGGAGCTGGACATGCAGGATGTGAAGCTGCACTAGCAGCTGCAAGACTAGGAATGAAAACATTATTATTTTCAATAACTTTAGAATGTGTTGCTAATATGCCATGTAATCCACATATAGGTGGTACATCTAAAGGACATCTGGTTAGAGAAATAGATGCTTTAGGTGGTGAAATGGGAAAGAATATAGATAAAACATATATTCAACTAAAAATGTTGAATACTTCAAAAGGCCCTGCTGTACATTCTTTAAGAGCTCAAGCTGATAGAAAAAGATATCAAATGGAAATGAAACATACTTTGGAAAAACAAGAGAATCTATTTTTAAAACAGGCTGAAATTGTTGATATTGGAGTAGAAAATGGCAAAGTAAAATCCGTTACTACACATTTGGATGCGGTTTATGAGGTAGATTCAGTAATTGTTGCTACTGGAACATATTTAAAAGGGAAAATATTTATTGGTGAAAAGTCTTTTGAAAGTGGACCAGATGGTGTATTTCCAGCTAATAAATTATCTGATTGTTTAAAAAAATTAGGTATTAATATTCAAAGATTTAAAACAGGAACACCTGCTAGAATTAATAAAAAAAGTGTTGATTTTAATAAAATGGAAATACAATTAGGAGATAAAGATCCTGAACTATTTTCATTTGATGATACTATCAATGATGTTGAACAAGTGCCATGTTGGTTAACATATACTAACAGTAAAACACATGAAATTATTAGAGCAAATTTACATAGATCACCTTTATATGCGGGATTAATTGAAGGAACTGGACCAAGATATTGTCCTTCAATCGAAGATAAAGTAGTTCGTTTTGCAGATAAAGAGAGACATCAAATTTTTGTTGAACCGATTGGAAAAGATACAGATGAATTATATATTCAAGGAATGAGTTCTTCTCTTCCAGAAGATGTACAAATTGAAATGTATAGAACACTTCCGGGATTAGAGAATGCAGAATTTACAAGACCTGCATATGCTATAGAATATGATTCAATAGAACCATCACAACTTAAAAGCTCTTTGGAATTGAAGTCTATTAGTGGATTGTTTTTTGCTGGACAAATAAATGGAACCTCTGGGTATGAAGAAGCTGCTGCTCAGGGAATAATTGCTGGAATAAATTCTGCTCAAAAATTAAAAGGTAAAAATCCTTTAATTCTTGATAGATCACAAGCTTATATCGGAGTTTTAATTGATGATATTGTTACCAAAAGTACTTCTGAACCATATAGAATGATGACTTCTAGAGCTGAATATAGGCTACTTTTAAGACAAGATAATGCTGATATGAGATTAACAAAAATAGGACATGATATAGGTTTAATAAGTGAAGAAAGATATAAAAAATTTTTAAATAAACAAGAAAAAATAAAAAATGAAATAGAAAGATTAAAAACTACTAATATAAAGCCTACAAAGCAATTAAATGACTTTTTAGTTAAACATGGGACAAGTACTGTAAATGCTGGCGTTAAATTGGCAGAGCTGTTAAAAAGAACTGAATTAAATTATGATGCATTAGGTGAGATTGATATTGATAGACCTGATTTAGACAAACAAATTACTGAAGAAGCTGAGATTATGATAAAGTATGAAGGATATATTGATTTACAAGAAAAACAAGTAGAAAGCTTTAAAAAACTAGAAAAAAAATTATTACCTGAAAATATAGATTATAATGATATAAAAGGCATTAGGTTAGAAGCAAGACAAAAATTAAATAAATTTAAACCTTATTCAATTGGACAGGCATCAAGAATATCAGGAGTTTCTCCTGCAGATATATCAGTATTACTAATATATTTAGAAACAATGAATAAATAGGAGGTTTTTGCTTTGAATATTGATGATTTTAAAACTTTTTTTGAAGAAGAATTAAGTAATAATAATTTTAATAAAAATATAAATTATGATTCCTTTCATAAATATATGAATTATATTTTAGAATGGAATAAAAAAATAAATTTAACTGCTATAAAAGATGAAAAAGAGTTTATCATAAAACATTTTGTAGATTCTTTAACTATATCAGAGTTAATAAATCCAAATTCAAAAGTTATAGATGTTGGTACAGGTGCAGGTTTCCCAGGAATACCTTTAAAAATAGTACATGATAATTTAAATTTAACTTTGGTTGATTCTGTTAATAAAAAAATAAATGTATTAAAAGATATTATTTATAAATTAAATTTGGAAAATGTTGAAGCTATTCATACTAGGGTGGAAGATATAGCTCACAAAAAAGAATATAGAGAAGTTTATGATTATGCTGTTTCAAGAGCTGTATCAAATCTTACAACTCTATCAGAATATTTATTACCATTAGTAAAAATTGGTGGAAAAGCAATATGTATGAAAGGACCTAATTTTGAATCAGAAATTATAAATAGTAAAAAGGCAATTAAATTATTAGGTGGGGAAATAGAAAGTGTTATTTCACTTTGTATAGATGAAAATATAGAAAGAAATATTATTATTATAAATAAAATATCAAATTCACCAGTTTTATATCCTAGAAGTAATGGTTTACCATTAAAGAAACCTTTATCATAAATGAGTTTATTTTAATAAATTAAAATTAATATATGAGATTACATTTATGTTTTCTCATATTTTTTATAGAAAAAAGTTTTAAAATTTCATAATATAAAAAACTGTAGGGCGCTCATTGGGTGCCCGAATAGTTTATTGCATTGCATTATTCTAATAATTTTCAAATATTTTTTATTATAAATTAGAATTTAATTTATTTAATGTTTTATTATCATATTTATAATTGTTTAATTATTTTACAAATTTATGCAATAGTATAATATTTATTGCTTGTATCAATGTAGGAGCGCTCATTTGACACCCGAATAGTTTAGTGTATAACATTATTCTAATAATTTTCAAAAATTTTTTATAATAAATTAGAATTTAATTTATTTAATGCTTTTTATCATACTTATAATTATTTAATTATTTTACAAATTTATGCAATAGTATAATATTTATTGCTTGTATCAATGTAGGGGCGCTCATTGGGCGCCCGAATAGTTTATTGCATTGCATTATTCTAATAATTTTCAAATATTTTTTATTATAAATTAAAATTTAATATATTTAATGCTTTTTATCATACTTATAATTGTTTAATTATTTTACAAATTTATGCAATAGTATAATATTTATTGCTTGTATCAATGTAGGGGCGCTCATTGGGTGCCCGAATAGTTTATTGCATTGCATTATTCTAATAATTTTCAAATATTTTTTATTATAAATTAGAATTTAATTTATTTAATGTTTTTTATCATACTTATAATTATTTAATTATTTTACAAATTTATGCAATAGTATAATTTTTATCGTTTGTATCAATGTAGGGGCGCTCATTGGGCGCCCGAATAGTTTATTGCACTACATTATTCTAATAATTTTCAAATATTTTTTATTATAAATTAGAATTAAATTTATTTAATGTTTTATTATCATATTTATAATTGTTTAATTATTTTACAAATTTATGTAATAGTATAATATTTATTGCTTGTATCAATGTAGGGGCGCTCATTGGGCGCCCGCTTTTTATATAATATGGAAGTAATCCTTTCCTATTATATAAAAGCGCTACGCGCAAAGATGCACAGAGATTTTCATAACTGAAAATCTCTCACGGCGAACAAATTCACGGAAGGCCAAAGAAAAATATTAAAATATAGCTAATATTAAGGCTTTCCAATTTGTTCTATACTAGAAAATTTTTGAAAAAATAATTTATCACAAATATTAAAGATTATAAAAATAATTATATATTGAAAATTTGGTTTACTTTTTTTTACATAAAACTCTGAAAGCATTATGTTTTGTGCAATTAACATGAAATGAAAATCGTGGAACATTCACGAAATATCGTATATATCAAAGGGTTTTGTCAATTTGAGTCCGTGGAACATTTTTAAAATATAAAAAAATATTAACAATTTATGTTACTAGAATTATGTTAAAGCTACATAATATGTGTGTTATAGAAAAATGTTTATCATGGAAAATGTAATAAAAAAAATATATATAAATATTTAAATTTTATTGACAGATTAAATAAAGTTTTATATTATATTTGTATAAAAAATAAGGAGGGATTAACTTGGGTAAAATAATTGCAATAGCAAATCAGAAAGGTGGAGTCGGAAAGACTACAACATCAATAAATCTAAGCACTATATTAGCAAAAAAAGGAAAAAAAGTTATACTAATTGATGCTGATCCACAGGGAAATGGAACTAGTGGATTAGGAATTGAAAAAAATGTCGAACAATCATTATATGATGTATTAATAAACGATGTTGACATAATATCTACACTACAAGATACTTGTGTAAAAACATTAAAAGTTTGTCCATCTAATATGAATCTTGCTGGCGCAGAAGTAGAATTAGTTAATCTTATATCTAGAGAACAAAGATTAAAAGAACAACTTGAACCAATCAAAGAAAAATATGATTATATTATAATTGATTGCCCTCCATCTTTAGGATTGATTACATTAAATGCTTTTACTGCTTCTGATTCTGTATTAATCCCTGTACAATGTGAATATTATGCATTAGAAGGATTAGGTCAATTAATTAATACAATTAATTTAGTAAAAAAACACTTAAATAAAAACTTAGAAATTGAAGGCGCTGTTCTTACTATGTATGATATTAGAACTAATTTATCAAATCAAGTGGTTAAAGAGGTAAAAAGATATTTTGGAGATAAAGTTTATAAAACTGTTATCCCTAGAAATATTAAACTTAGTGAAGCTCCTAGTTTTGGAATGCCTATAACTTTATATGATCCAAAATCAAAAGGTTCAAGATGTTATGAAAAACTAGCAAAAGAAGTTTTAAATAATACTAAAAAACAAGAAGAAAATTAGAAAGGGGAATAAAAATGGCAAAAATGTCTGGATTAGGAAAAGGATTAGATGCTTTATTTGGAGGAGCAAACTTAGTTGAAGAGCAAGTTTCTTCTGCATCAAAAAAAGGGACTAATAATGAAAATGTAACTAAATTAAAGATTATAGATGTTGAACCAAATCCTACACAAGCTAGAAAAATTTTTAATGAAGAATCTATTGATGAATTAGCTGAATCAATAAAAACTTATGGAGTTATACAACCTATCATAGTTACTAAAAAAGATAAATATTATGAAATAGTTGCTGGTGAAAGAAGATGGAGAGCTTCTAAGAAAGCTGGACTAGATGAGATACCTGTAATTATAAGAGATTACGATGAACAAAAAAATATGGAAATTTCTTTGATAGAAAATATTCAAAGAGAAGACTTAAATCCAATAGAAAAAGCCAGAGGAATAAAAATGCTTATGGATCAATATAATCTTACTCAACAAAAGATTGCAGACATATTAGGAAAAAGCAGAAGTTCGATTGCAAATACAGTTAGAATATTAAATTTAGACGAAAAAGTAATAGAAATCGCACTTCAGGGTAAACTAACAGAAGGACATTGTAAAGCTTTGATGGCTATACTTGATCCAGAAAAACAATATGAAATGGCATTAAAAATGGTGGAATCTGGAGACTCTGTTAGAGAAGCTGAAAAGAAAATGCACATTAAGAAAAAAATGAAGAAGCAAGATGAAAAATATGAAGCTATATATAAAGATATAGAACAATCATTTAGAGGCTTTTTTGGTACAAAGGTTAAGCTAGATGCTGGAGCTAGAAAAGGAAAAATAATAATTTCTTATAATTCTAATGAAGATCTAGAAAGAATTTTACAATTGATTAAATAAGGATGATAATATGGAAGGTTTTTTAGAATTTTTAAAGAGTGATAATTTTATGTTAATCAATTTTACTTTTGAAATTGTATTAGGCATTATATCTATAGTTGCCGTCATTTTATTATGTAAATTGAATAAAGAATATAAAAGTTATATGAAAAAAATAGGAAATGGAAATAATATTTCTGAGATGTTAAAAGAATATTTAGACGATGTTGAAGTTATAAAAAATGATAATAGAGAAATAAAAGCATATTATACAAAATTAGATAGTGACATTAGTTCATGTATACAAAAAGTAGGAATAGTTAGATACAATGCTTTTAGAGATGTTGGAAGTGATTTAAGTTTTGCAATGGCTTTGTTAGATAGATATGATAATGGAGTTGTATTAAATGGTATATATGGTTCTGAATCTTCTAACATATATGCTAAACCAATAAAAAATAAAGAGTCACAATATCAATTATCTGATGAAGAAAAATATGCTATCGATTTGGCTGAACAGTCTAAAAATTTTATTGCAAAACATAGAAAATAGTATTGACAAATTAAAGCTGAATATGTTAATATATATGTGTTGTTAGGAAAACCTAATAACCCAATGGAGAGGTGGTCGAGTTGGTTTATGGCACCAGTCTTGAAAATTGGCGTAGGTTAATAGCCTACCGTGGGTTCGAATCCCACCCTCTCCGCCAATTAAAAAGGTGGAGATAAAAGTAATTCTTCACTTTTTATTTTTAAATTATATTAATGTAGGTGTACCCAAGTGGTTGAAGGGGCGAGTTTGCTAAACTTACCCTATACTAATTTTTAAGGCACTTTGAAAATATAAAAATATGTTTTTAATTCAAAAAAAATAAATGTAGGTGTACCCAAGTGGTTGAAGGGGACGGTTTGCTAAACCGTTAGTGTTCGTAAGGGCAGCGAGGGTTCAAATCCCTCCACCTACGCCAAAATCTTGTTTGTAATTAAACTTTTTTTATATTTTCATCAAAGGGTAATAAAAAGTATTAAATGGAATTAAAAAGTAATAAATAACTGGAAAAATAACTGGAAAATTAAGAAACCAAATAAAAATGGTTTCTATTTTTTTGCGTAAAATATTAATGATGATAATATATAATGGAACTAAAATACCTTGACTAAATTTAAAACTTATTATATAAAATTTTTGAAGAAGGCTTGTAAAAGAAATTAGAATGTTGTAGAATAGCAGGCAAACATAGAGCAAAGAGAGTTACAGACATTTTAAACAAGTCTTTTTGTTGTGTTAATTTTGTGTAATAAGGGGGTGTATATTATAGTTGATATATCATTAGAAGAACTAATATGTTATAGCAAAAAAGAACATAGTCCATCTTTTACTATAATTGATGAACTTACAGAAGATGAATTAGAATATGTAAAAACAGTTGCAAACAGATTAAGATTAAATCTATTAGAAATTAAAGATACAAAGATGGTTGCAATAGTAAATCATAAAAAAATTGCATTAAAACTAGCAAAAGTGTTAAAAAAGAGATGTCAATATCTGTTTTATGAACTACTTAAAAGACCGAGTACCAACTTAGTAATATATGCACTTACAGAATATACGAATGGTTGGATAACAATTAGAGATAACGGATATGTAGTGGAATCTTATAATGCAGATGGAGAAAAGATAGACAAATGGATAGATACAAATATAAATGATGTTAATACTACTAACATTTCAAAACTTAACTTTAATAATTATAATATATCATTACAGATAAAAGGTGTTGGCAGTAGTAACAAAAGTAATGAAACAATTATTGAACTATCAAGATACCACTTTTTAAATGATGGAATATTTAATCAAGAAAGACAATGTTATTACCCAGAAGAAAAAGAGAGTAGCAAAGGTATAGCAGATTATAACCGATTAGAAAAATTATTTAAGAAATGGGGTTTCAAAACATTATAATAGATAGTAAAAACAGGAATATAGGACATTCAAAACAGACTACCCCTAGAATTAAAAATAAATTTAGAAGTGGATAATTTTAAGAGTATAGATTAAAAGTGTCTTAAAATTAAAAATAAGAAAAGAGGTAGAAATGAAAAAGTTAATTGAAGTTATAAAATTAGTAGCAGATAAATATATGGGCAAAGTAGATTTAATACTGTCGGATAATTTTTTAACTTTGGAATATTTAAAAGAGTATGGAGAAGAAAGTGATGTTTGGAAAACAGTAAGAATAGAAGAATTTGAAGATAAACTTAAAATAACACCATATCCTGAAAGAATAGAAAAGTTAATAGATGTAGAAGAAATAGAAGATATTATTGAAATATTAGAAAAACAATGCAATAAACAACAACATACACAAGAGGAGATTAACTACATAAGAGAGAAATATAAACAAGGAACAAAGATAGAACTAATTAAAATGTATGATTTCCAGTCAGTACCACCCAAAACAAGAGGGGTAGTTGAATTTGTAGATGATTTAGGCACAATACATATTAAATGGCAGAATGGTAGTACATTAGGTTTAGTTTTAGGTACAGATGAGTTCAAAATAATAGGGCAAGAAACAGAAAACACAATAATAAATGATGACCAAGATAAAATTGAAGAACTAAAAATAAGTAGTAGAGATGAAATATTAGAACATTTTAAAGATGAATTTGGTGGAAGATTAGAAGAAGAGAAGAAAAACTTTTCAACTATGATGAACTTATATCACGAACATATAGAACAAACTTTTAAGATGACAGAAATACATAAATTGATTTTGAATAAGATAGTAGAAATAGAAAATGAATTTGTAGGCAGTTTAAATGATAGACAAAGGGAATTGTTTAATAAATGGGAACTATATAGAGATGAAATAGAAAACTATGAAAATGAACAAAGTTTTATATATGGATATTGTATGGATAAAGAATTAAATTTAGAAAAAGATAGTTATAATGAGGCAAATCAAGATAGTTGTTTCATTTAGAAGTGATAGTATATAAAGTGAAAGGAATAGATATATGGATAAAGAAGTAATTAAACATTTTGATAAAATATTTGGAACAGATATATTGAAAAAGATAAATTTTGAGGATAAGAAGTTATTAAAAGCAGTATATAGAACTTTTGAAGAAGATATAACAAAGCCAAACCCAAAATATAAAGACATTAGGCAGAAAAGTGTAGGAATAGCAGAAAAGTTAGAAAAGTCATTAACAGAAGAACAAAAGGAACTTTTAAATGAATATTAAGAATTAGAAAATGAAATGCACAGCATAGAATTTGAACAGGTTTTTATATTTGGATATTTAATGTCAAAACAAATAGATATAGAGGGAAAAATAATTGATGAACAAGATTAGAGTTTTAATTGTAGAGCCCCATAAAGAGCCAAGACAGGTAAAGATAGTACATACTTTAGAAAATTTACAGAAGTCAGTTGATGGACTTATAGAATATGTTGAGTTAGATTATCAAACAGACCTTATATGCAATGAAGAAGGTAAATTATTAAATATGGAATTAAACAGAAGATTAGGAAATGATATAATTGCAGGAACATTTTTAGTGGTAGGACAACATAATGAAGCTACTATATCATTAAGCAGAAAACAAATAAGTAAATATAAGAAAAGATTTAGATTAAATACATTAAAATAATATAGAGTATCTACCCTATATTATTTTTTTGGTTTTGAAACATCTTCAACTTGCAAATCTTTATACGCATATCGCATTGCAGATAATACAAGAGAATTAAAAGATACACCAGTATCTTGAGCCAATTTATTATAATCATTAAATAAATCTTCCGGAAATCTAATTGTACGAGGAATATTAGCATTTTGTTTACTTACTTTATCTAATTTTTGTATCTTAAACATATATAACCACCTTTATACCATTTTGATACCATAATCATAAAACAAATATTAGATTTTATATATAACCTTTGTGATACCTTTATGGTTGCATTTTTTAAAAATAATGATATAATATATATGGAAATTTATAAGTAAATGAGGAAATGAACATTATGGATATTACATCAAATCTATTATTAGATAAAACAAGTAATTATATACAAGAAGTAAAAGATTTAGAATTACTTAAACAGAAATTGGAAGAACATTTTAAATTTGAAATACCAAAGTACCTTTTTATGGATATGATAGACAATGAAGATTATCAACATTTTTGTCTAATGGTTAATGTAGCAGTAGTAAATGATAGACTATCAAAAGAAGATGGAACAATATTAAAAAATGAAATCAAAGAAATAGCAGGTATAAATAGTGAGTATGACAAATTAGATAAAGACAGGATAAAGGAACATTTTAAGGTATGAAGTTATATTGAGTTAAATAAGAAAAAGGCACAGAAATCAATATCGTTTGTCATTTGTATAGGTAAAATAAGGATAATATATAAAAAGGGGAAGAAATTATGATTTGTAAGAAATGTGGAAATGAAGTAAGCGAAGATGAGAAATTTTGTAGTAAATGTGGCAAGAAAGTAAAAAGAGATAATAAGAACACAAATAAACATAAGAAGTGGTTTATTGTTATTTCCACTATTACAGTAATTATAATCATAGGTGTTGCAGTAGGAATTGGTATAAATATTAAAAACAATTCAAATACAGTTAAGGATAATCAAGATTCCACTATTGCAAATAAAGAAATTGTAATAATAGATGAAGGAGTAATAAGAGAAGCAAAATATAACTTTACATTAGAAGATGTAAAAAGGTCAATGGATAATACTTGTAAACAAAATAATACGAACAATTATACAGATTTTGAGGAAAGTGTATCAGAAACAGAAGTAATAAACTATATATCTTATAAAAATGAAGATGATAGAGAAAACGGAGAAAGAATTGAAGTTGAAACAGTAGATAATTATGTTTTAAGTATAACCTTTGTTTACCCAGATAGTGTAAAAAATCAAAATCTATCAGGAAGTGAAGATGTATTTTTTAACATATTAAAAGATAATGGAACAGAAGAATATTCAAATAAAATCAAATCAATAATTACAGAGTTACCAATGAATAAAAATCAATATTATAATAATACACTATGTTACAAAGGTTATTATGAAGTTGATAAAGCAACAGTATATTCAATAAGTGCAACATCAGAGAGAAGTTATAATGCAATGAAAGAGGGCAGTGAAGAAATCTTTATAACAGATGAAAGTGATACGGCAGTAAATGAAGATAATACACAAGATAATAAAGTAGAAAAATTTTTAAAATATAATATGAATAAAGATGATGACATAGCACAGGAAATGGGCTTTAACTATATTATGTTTAGAAATGGACAGTTTTTAATCAATACAGATGAAACAAATGATATAAACATAGAAGGCAGTTATACAGAGAACGGAGATACTATTAGTTTGTCATTAGACACAGATTATTTAGGTGGGACAGAAACAGTAAAACAATTAAATGAAGGTATAAAACAAAAGTCAAAGGAACTAGGTTTAAATGAACTAAAGATAGATGGAGATAATCTAATTTTAGATGGAAAAGTAACTAATGGTGGTAATACCTTTATATTAGATTTTATGGGGTATCAATTAGAATTTAATATAGATGAAAATGATAAGTTGCAAAAAGAACAAGAGCAGAACTCGCAAGATTTAATAGAGAGAGTAATAAATGCGTATGCAAAAATTACAACAGAATATGATGGATATAGTTTAAGGTATTTAGGTTATACAGTATATGCAAAAGCAAATGATGGTACAGTTGTGTATCAAATAGAATATACAACAGGATTTGGACTATATTATGAGAGATTAGTTTCATTAGACAAAAGTAATACAAGAATAGATAAGAAATCAGACTTAATAAAGGCAACACAAGGTAATGAAATGATGGCAGTAAAGGGTGCGTATGAAACAATTTGGGGAATTGCGTCATACTAAATAAAACATCAAGGGGGTGTTAAAAATGTATTGTAGTAAATGTGGAAAAGAGATAAAAGATGGAGCAGAATTTTGCACTAATTGTGGAGAAAAGGTAAATAATACTACTAAAGGTAAATCTAAAAAGAAGATAAAATATATATTTATAACCATAATAGTTGTAGGCATTGTAATAAGTATAATGTTTCTAATAATGAGTAAATTAGGGAAAGAAGATAAAAATATAGTAGAAAAAGCTATAAGTCAAAATAAAGATGAAAATATTATACTTTTTGATGAAAACACAAAGTATGGTGCAACATTTAACTTTAAACAAGAAGATGTTAGTAATGCAATAAAATCAGCATATCAAGGTTCAAAATGTGAAACACTAATGGGAGAGTTTGGTACTAATAATTCAGAATGGATAGAAGTTAATAATGATGTTAGTGATTATGAAATGTACTTTTATCTACCTGAAATCAGTCAAAATTGGAGAGAAATGGGTATGTTATCCTTTAAAATAGGAATTGATATAGATACTAATAATTGTGTTCAAAGTATTAACTTTCACATGATGGATGGACAAGCAAATGATGATATGGTTTCAAAAATAATAAGTAATGATACTGCATACGAGGAATACTATTACTTTATTTTAAATAAACTATTTAAAGATAATAAAATAATTACTAATATGAATAAAGTAGAAAATGCAAATAAAGTTAATGGAATTGGTACAGGAGCTGTTACAATAAAAGATAATATTATGTATGGATATGTAGTAGACATTGCAGAAGGTACAGCAATGTATTCAAGGCAATTTTCTATTGGTACAGTAGGAAATGAAAAAGCAGAAGAAATTAAAAAAGAGTATAAAAGTTATAATACAGGTTTTTATATAGAACTTGATGAGGAAAATGTAAATACAGAATCAAATCTAAATGAGCAAGAAACTATACCAAATGTAGATAGTGTAATAGAAAACACAAAACCATCAACATCAGACACTAATTCATATACAAATGAACAAGAACAAAGTAATAATAAACCTAATTCAAGTACATCTTCAACATCAACAAATACTAACAATATACCACAAGAGAATAATACAAATGATAACACTAATAATGAGGAAAATTCAGTACAAGAAGTATCAGTTAGTGTAAAAACAGGATATTTACTAACATTAGCAGGTTTAGGTGGTAGTGATTATGAAACGGTACACATTAGTCTAAAGATAAATGGTGTTAGCGTGTGTGATAGAGAATTTAACAGAGAAAGACCTGACCAAGATTTGATTTTTGTAGGGTGGTATAATGGTGTAACAGATAAATTTGATTTTGATTTGGTAGTTGAGGGTACAAAGGTAAATCAGCCAATAAAATATCAATATAATAAGAATGGATATTTAGAAATTAGAGATACACCATCAGTATAAGTAAAGAAGATTACAATCACTATATAAGTAATATAAAACAGTAAGTTTTTAAATAAATACTTATTGTTTTATTTTTTATCCAAAAGTAGTGTTTATAAAGGTACACCTTTTTAAACAGTTAAAATTAGTAAGTATTAGTGTTTGTAAAGGTGGATAAAATAATTTACAAATATTTGTAAACAGGAGTTGACTTTTACAAACAGTTCTGTTAATATAACTGGCAAGCCTGAAGAAAGAAACAGGTATTTAAGAGGTAGGTGTATTATAATGGATAATAAAGTTTATGCGTATATAAGGGTAAGTAGTAAAGACCAAAACGAGGGTAGGCAGTTAGAGGAAATGAGAAAGTTAGGAATACCAGAAGAAAGAATATTCATTGATAAACAAAGTGGCAAGGACTTCAACAGAGCAGAATATCAAACTTTAAAAAGAATGTTGAAAGATAGCCCAGGTAGTCTATTGATAATACTTTCTATTGATAGGTTAGGGAGAAACTATAAGGAAATAATGAAAGAGTGGCAAGAACTAACAACAGAATGTAAAGCAGATATTAAAGTATTAGATATGCCACTACTAGATACAACGCAATATAAGGACTTATTAGGAACATTTATAAGTGATTTAATATTACAAGTATTGTCATTTGTTGCAGAACAAGAAAGAAATAACATCAAGAAAAGACAAGAGCAAGGTATTGCATTAGCAAAAGCAGAAAATAAACATTTAGGTAGACCAAGAGCAGAAATAACAGAAGAATATATTAAAGAATATACCAAATGGAAGAATGGAGAAATAACTGCAACACAAGCAATGGTAAATTCTAATACAAAGAGAAATACTTTTTATAAATTAGCAAAAATAATGGAAGTAAAAATTGCATAAAAGAAGATGGGTAAAGCACCCATCTTTTATTTGTCATTATCAAGTAGCCACTTTTCAAATTCATCAGCAGTAATAACACCCTTATTATAATCAGCCCTTTTCTTATCAACTTGAGTTTTCCATTTTTCAAATTCATTAGTTATTGTAAAATCATCTTTATGCCTTTTAGCCCTTACAGATTTTTTCATATATATTTTTTTATATAATTGAGAAACACCTTGTGGTTGTTGACTAGCAAATCTTTTGCAAGACATAGTTTCGTTTTGAGGACTATTCCTATCACAATATAAAGCATCACTTTTTCTTGCAGGTACAAATAATTTACCACAGTTTTTACATCTTAAAACTTTATATTTCCTTTCAAAAATCTTAAGCATTTCTATACAAAATAATTCATCTACACTTTCACAGGTATAAATAATATTTTCATAATGATTTACAGTAGAATGATTAGTTTGTTTAAACTTTAAATATTCTTTATCAAATTCATTAAGAGTAGTTTCAGTTATATTATCTAATTTTAAATTAGTAGATAAAGGAATATTATTTGTTGTTATAGAATATGAATATCGAGGTTGTTCCAATGAATAACCTAGTTTATTACAGATAAATATAAGTTTATCAAGTTGTCTTTCATAAGAATATTTATCATCATTAAGTAGAAAGCAGAAGTGAATTATGGTTGAGAATAGTTTTTGTTTATTTTCTATTATATCAAGTATTTTCTTAATTCTTTTATTTTTATCAGTATTAGATAAATCAGAGTTTTGTAGTTGCCTTTTTATTTCATCAGCATAAAAGATTTTAGCAATAAGCATACTGTCTTTATTAAATAAATTATCTAATTGAGAAATATTAGTTATATCAATAGATGTAAGTAATTCTTTAATATTCATACATATAAAATCTAGTAATGAATTAGCAAAAGGAACAGTATAAGACCTTTTATTATAAGTAATTTTTTCATCATAAATAAATTTTGTAAATTCAACTTTAATTATTGGTTTCAAGCATTTCAACCCCTTTCATAACAATTATAAAATGTAAAAGTCAACAAAATTTTAAAAAAACATTGACAAAACAAATTAAATGTGATATAGTTGTAATAGTCAATAAACAAATACATTAACTACTACATTACAAAGTGGTGTATTTTTTTACAGTATAGTGTCAAAGTTGTTTCATCTACTTAATAAAGTATACAACACTAAAAGATGTTTGTCAATATCATTTTAAATAAGTTTTATATAGAGGGGAGATGATAATAAAGAAGAAAGCAAATGTATATTATAATGACAAAATTTTTGATAAAAAATTGCAGTCATCTAGTTGATTTTTAAATGTTTTATGCGTGTAAATTTATAGAATGGAGGAAACAAAAGAAATGGGCAGGATATTACTTGATTTAGAAACATTATCACAAGCAGTAGACAATGGTTTTACAGATACATTATCAATACTAATTGATTTGTTTAAGTTGGCAGGTAAAAACAGAAGATATGAATATATAGAAATTCCATCGCAACTTGGAATGATATTAAGGAGAGTATTGATAAAACCAAAAGAAGTAATTGACTTAATTAGTGAGATACTACAAATGGGGTTTGACCGTAGGGAAAGAATAAGAACTATAAAATATAAGGGAAAAGATGTAAAGGAAAAGCAGGTATACTATATCAATAACAATTTTACAGGATATTCTATCTACTATGACCCAAGAAAATATTATTTTAATATTATGTGTCAACATTCAAGTATTTTAGGTAAAGCAAAGACGGAAATAGTACAAGACATTAAGAACTTGTTTCAATGTGAACTTGGTGTAGAGGATAAATACATACAGAATTTAGATAAAACTATTAAATTATGTAGGATAGACTTTAAAAGAGACCATAGGTACATAGATGAACAAAATTTATCTTTAATTAAAGCCATAGTAGAAATAGCACCAGATACAATAGTAGGTGCAAACTATGAAAAGAAAGATGAAAAAGATGAACACCCTGAAATAGACAATTTTGATGATATTGAATACATGAAAAAATTTAAAAGCGAATCTAACAAAACAGCAGAGTTTGTTGTTTATGATAAGTTTTTAGAGCGACTTGACAAATTCGATAAAGGTTTAATAACACACGAAGAATTGGAACAATATCAAAGAGTAATAAGGTTTGAGGTTAGAATTAAAAATGGTAAGTTAAATAGTTTAAAAAGTGATAAAAAGTGGGCATTAGATAAAGATATAGATAACTACAAAGAAGAAAGTGTGGCAAATGAACTATTTAACTACTATGCAGAACAAGTATTTTTTAAAGAACCATTTTTTAGATTAGATGTAGCAAAGAGAAAGATTAGAGATTTAGATATAACACCATATAAGAAGAAAACCTTTAGGGAACTATTAAACCAAATAAATGAAAAAGGTTATACAAGAGCAAAAGAAGAATATAAATACCCATCTAGTTTTAACAGTCATATTAAAGAGTTGAGAGATTTAGGAATAAACCCATTAACTTTTAAAGAAACTTGGACAGATGGAAAGGGAAAAAGACATAAGACAACATATACATCAATTCCAAATTTTATACAAAAAGAGAATTGCATAATTGAAGATGATTACATCATAGATTCAAAGTATTGGGAACTTGTAAGACAGAATAACAGTACAAAAAAAGTGATTGACACATCATAAAACGGTGTGTCAACCAAAATTAAAAATTTAGAAATAAAGGAGAATAATAAAAATGGAAAAGAAGAAATACAGAATTATAAAAGACCTTTGTGGAGTAAGAATAATAGAGTTAAATATATCAGATGGAACAGAAGATATATCTAATGATTTGATTGAAGTGTTCAATAAAGTAGTACCAGATAAAATATTACCTAAAGGTTATGTTGAAATGACTGATGAAGAACTTGCAGATAAAATAACAGAATTAAAATTAAATGGTATAGAAGTTGAAAAGTACCATCAAGTTATCAAAAGGAATAAGTTAAGAAATGTAAAAGATTATTAAACATTTTGTATGTCCTACTTTAGGACATATCAAGTATTAAAGGGGGTGATTAAGTTGCAAGTGTTAGAAGAGGGCTTGACAATTCTTTAAACTAGTCATAAGCTAGAAAGCTAGAAATAGAGCCTATTATATCATACCATATCATATAATTCTCATCTGAATCTACTAAAAATATAAACTCAATTTGAGATTTAGTAATAATTCACGATAAAAGAATTTCAAACCATAAATAATTTATGGAGATAGATATGAATTATAAAGAATACTTAAATATAAAAGAAGCAGCCCAATTATTAGGTATAAATGCCAAGTTAATGACAAAGTTAAGTCATCAAGATAGTTTTCCTTGCATTAGATTTGATAGAAGAGTTGTTATTCAAAAGAAAGCAATGGAACAATGGTTTATTGATAATTCTAATAGGTTTATTAAATAGAGGTGGTGGTAGATGATGGAGAATAATAAAAGAAAAGTTAAAAGTGGTAAAGATAGACAACCTAAAGGTTTTGGTGGACTAAATAAAAGAAAAGACAGTTGGGAAGGAACTTTAGAGGTAAAAAAACAGAATGGAGATATTATATCCAAATCATTTACTAGACACACTATTGCAGAAATAAATCATATAAAATATCAACTTAAAGCATTAGAGCCTTTAGATAATGATGTATTAGATATAAAAATCAATAAAAATACTAATGAAATTACTTTAATTCAAGATAAAGACCTAATTGCAAGTGTAAATCAATTAGACCCTAATATTACAGTAGATGAGTATGTTGACTATTGGTTATGGAATCACAGGAGAAGAGGAGAAAAAGGAACACAGATTAAAGATTCAACTTTTGGTGATTATGTGCAAAAAAGTCAACATATCAAGGACAAACTAGGTACAATAAAACAAAATGGTAAAGAATATAAAGTTAAAGTAAGAGATTTAACCTTTAACTTTATAGAAAGACAAATGTTGGAATTGTATGAGGAAGTTGCAGAGAATACAGTTAAACAAGTTAGAAATCATATATATAATATGATGGTGTATGCAAGAAAAGATGGAATAATTAAAGAAAACCCATTACAAGATGAAACTATCAATTTTCCAACATCTAAAAATAAATTCAAAAGGAAGATTATTGAGGAAACAGACATACAAAGTGTTATGCAATATTGTTTAAAACATTGGTTTATAGATGTGTTGACACAATTATTGACAGGTGGAAGAGTTTCAGAAATTAGAGGTCTAGTTTGGGAAGATATAGATGAAGATAAATGTGAGATAACTTTTTCAAGAAACTATCTTACTACAAAGAAGTATAATGTAGATGAACAAGGACATATACAGGCACAAGGAACAAAAAGTAATTATTCTACTTTGAAATCATCATCTAGTTATAGGACTATAAAGATAGATGAGGAATTTATGAAAATTCTAATGATACATAAGGAACTACAAAAAGAACAGGCAAGCAAAAGTAATAAAACATTTAAAAGGTCTGACCCAGTATTTACAGGAAGATGGTATGGAAAGCAACTTGGAAGAAATACAACTAATGATAGAGTTAAACAAGTAATGAATGACTTAAAGATAAAAGACTTTGAAGAAATTACAAGTCATTGTTTAAGAAAAAGTTTCTGTTGTGCAGGACTATTAAATGATGTACCAGTAGAATATATGGCAAAACTTTTAGGACATAGCGACCCAAAAGTAACTTTACGGATATTATGCAGAATTTAAACAGGAGAAAATCAATAACTATGCAGAGAAAACCAATACTAACAGACTTACAGCATTACAAAATATAATGAAAGGAATACTGGTACATACATAAATTATTGTTGTAAAAAATGAAAAGATGTAGTATACTATTATATGTGTATACTACATTTTTTATTAAGATAAATATAACTGGAAAATAACTGGATTTTGCTTGATTAGAACAAATAGGTGTTGAAATTTAGGGAAATATAAGTCATAAATGATAGTTTGCTAAACTTGTAGGGTTCGTTTAGGGCCGCGGAGGTTCAAATCCTCTCACCTACGCCAAGTAGAGAGATATGTAAGAACATATTTCTTTTTTATTTTGAAAAAGTGAGAGGAGTTGAAAAGGAGTGGTTCATGTTTTGGCGATTTCAACAGAAATCGTCGAAACTGAACAAAAACAATCCCTTTGGATTGTTTTTACGACGCGGCCTCTGGCAAATCCTCTCACCTACGCCAAGTAGAGAGATATGCGAGAACATATTTCTTTTTTTTATATGAATTTAGTGAACATAAAATATTATATTAATATAATTTTTATATATTAAGAATGTTTTTCATATTTTTTAGTATATAAAATTTTGTCAACATATGAAAAAATTTTCTACAAAATTTCAGCCCACGAACAATTAGTGTTAATTTTATAATATATTTTATATTTTTATATTAAAAAGCACGTTATTTATATTATGGAAACTAATATTTTAAATAATATTAAAATAAGTCAAAAAATTATAAAAAATATAATTATTTATAGATAATAATAAAAGTAAATAATATATGAATAAATTTTCTAGATAAATCAAAAAATGTTGAATTATGTTAATAAAAATATTTATGATATGAAAAAATAATTTGTTAGAAAAATAAGTTGATTTATATTATTAAAAAATTAAATTAAGAAGTAAATAGTTATTTTTGAATTATAAATTCTAATAAGTATAATTAATAAAAAAGTTAAAAAAAAAAAGAGTCTCGAAAATAAAAAATAAGGCTTAAAAAATTTTTATAAAGGGAACTAATCGCTAAAAAAGAAAAATTAAAAATTTTTTATTTTGAAAAGAATTTAAAAAAATAACATAAATTAAATTTATTTTGTTAAAAAATTTAAATCGAAAAAGATTAATATATAATTAAAAATATAAAATAATTAAAAAAAGAAAAATTAAAAATATATTATATTATATTATATTATATTATTTTATAATACAAAATAATAAATATATATAAAAATTATAGTTACTCATTGGACGCCCGAAAAAATAAAATATTTAAATGTTAATTATAATATCGAATAATAGAATAACAAAATACGAAAAAACAGAATCGAAAATACCGAATATTTGATTTAAAAATTTTATAATATAAAACGAAAAATGAATATATATAATCATATATATGGGCGCTGTTTTAAAATTCAAAAAGAATATATTTAAATATCATTTATAATATCAAATAATAGAATAATAAAATACGAAAAAACAGAATCGAAAATATCAAATATTTTATTTAAAAATTTTATAATACAAAATATTAAATAAACAAAAATATATATGTATGGTCACTCATTGGACGCCCAAAAAAAGAAATATTAAAATATTATTTATAATATCAAATAATAGAATAACAAAATACGAAAAAACAGAATCGAAAATATCAAATATTCTATTTGAAAATTTCATAATATAAAATAATAAATATATATAATTAAATGTATGGGCGCTCATTGGGTGCCCGAAAAAAAGAAATATTAAAATGTTATTTGTAATATCGAATAATAAAATGACAAAATACGAAAAAGCAGAATCGAAAATATCAAATATTTTATTTGAAAATTTTATAATACAAAATATTAAAAAAATAAAAAATATATATGTGGCGCTCATTGGGCGCCCGAGAAAATATATTTATAAAAATTAATTTTATAAAATCAAATAATAAAATTATAAATAAAAATTAAAATTAAAAAAAATATGTAAAAAAATAAAATTTAAATGTTATGTTAATAATTAGAAAAAAGAAAATAAAATAATAAAAAAATAGGGTATAAAAATATTAATAAAAGTAGGGAATTTAAGGATTTAAAAAGCAAACAAAATTGCGGTAAAAATATCAAAAAATTAAAAGAATATATAGAATAAAAATGTAAAATAAGAATTTTAGAAAAAAATGTGAATTTGTAAATATCAAATTTATAAATATATTTATTAAAATAATAATTATAATTTTATGTAAAATTATTCAAAAAATAAAACCATAATTGAAAATATTAAATTCAGAATTTAATAATAATTCATATATATTTTTTAATATAATTATAAAAAATATTTTTTTCGGGCGCCCAATGAGCGCCCCTACAATTTATAATATTAAAAATAAATATATATAAATTATTAAAAAATTAATTAGAAATCCAGAATTAATAAAATAATAATACGAAAAAACAGAATTGAAAATATCAAATGTTTTTTTTGAAAATTTTATAATACAAAATGAAAAAATAATATCTATAATTAAATGTATGGTCGCTGTTTTAAAATTCAAAAAAGAAAATATTAAAATGCTATTTGTAATATCGAATAATAAAATGACAAAATACGAAAAAGCAGAATCGAAAATACCAAATAAATTATTTAAAAATTCTACAATACAAAATATTAAATAGATAAAAATATATATGTAGGGGCGCTCATTGGGCGCCCAAAAAAAAGAATATTAAAATGTTATTTATATTATCAAATAATAGAATAAGAAAATACGAAAAAACAGAATCGAAAATATCAAATAAATTATTTGAAAATTCTACAATACAAAATATTAAATAGATAAAAATATATATGTAGGGGCGCTCATTGGGCGCCCGGAAAAAGAAATATTAAAATGTTATTTATAATATCAAATAATAGAATAACAAAATACGAAAAAACAGAATCGAAAATATCAAATATTTTATTTAAAAATTTTATAATACAAAATATTAAATAAACAAAAATATATATGTATGGTCACTCATTGGTCGCGCAAAAAAGAAATATTAAAATATTATTTATAATATCGAATAATAGAAAAACAAAATACGAAAAAATAGAATCGAAAATATCAAATAAATTATTTAAAAATTCTACAATATAAAATATTAAATAGATAAAAGAGATATATGTAGGGGCGCTCATTGGGCGCCCGAAAAAAAGAAATATTAAAATGTTATTTGTAATATCGAA
>CANRKJ010000024.1 GCA_947631185.1 uncultured Clostridia bacterium
CCAATCTATATCTTCTCTATCTATTTCTCCATTTACTACGATATCGCCTGCTTTTTTCTCTACTTCTCCTTCGATTCTGCTTTCGCTATTTTGAGCATAACGAATCATATGGGTTAAGTCTATTTGTGTTGCTTTCCCATCTCCATCTATATCCCCTGCTACTGAGATTTTATATTTTCTTCCATTTTGAGTATATACCGCATACATTCCTGTTTTTACTATTCCTGATTCTACTTTTTCAGTTGCGTCGTTGTTTGTATACAGTTCTACTCCTTGTTCCATATTGCCTTTAAAAGACTCTACCGTTGTTTCTGGTCTCACCCTTGAAATTACTTCATCTGTTACAAGATATATTGTACTTTCTGGGTTATCATCATTTTCTGCTTTTAATTTATCAATAAAAAGTCTCTCCTCTTCTGATAAATTCATTTCCCTGTCTTTTAAATTGCTTTTGTTTACATTGACTATTTGTAATGACGCGATAATTGCTATTGCAAATAGTATTCCGATAAAACCCAATTTTGCAAATTTGGTTACTTTCTTCATTTCCTTCTCCTTTAGATAGATTAATATATATATTTTTAGATACTTATATAATAAATATTATTTTTTTTAATGTAAATTACATAATATGTAATCTTATAAATATATAAATTGTACTATTTTACGGATTTAAGAAAAGCAAAATCTAGTTTACATTTGTATATTTTTTTTATTAAATTTATTTAATAATTTTGGTGTTTTTCAAGGGAAATAGCAGTTACAAATATGTTTTTGGCGGGCGCCCATCGGACGCCCGAAAAAATATTAATTTTATAATATGAAATATTTAAAATAAACAATTTGATTTATAAAATTTGTAGGGGCGTTCATTGGACGCCCGCAAAAAATTTTATCTTTCCTCTTATTTCCTGTTTGGCAATTTTTTATTGTATGAATATATATTTTTTTATTTTATATTATTTATTTTGTGTCTGGCGGGCGCCCACTTGGAGGCTGTTGAAAAAGTCGATTATTTTAAATTTTACAAAAAGTACAAATTTTTTATCCCCACTTTTGCTTTAGATTTAATATAAAATTATAAATTTATCTCCACTTTATATGACATTTTTGAATAAAATAGGGATTCAGTTTTGGTAAACATAATTTTTACAAAAAATTTGCACTTTTTCAACAGCCTCCCCACTTGGCGCCCCTACATTTCATATTATTTCTCTTATTTCACGTTATATTTTATATTTTCAAGCTGTACGGGCGTTCATCGGATGCCCGCATATTGAATAAAAAAACAAAAGTTAGCTTTTAGATAACTTTTGTTTTTTTATTTTTTATTTTGTTTTGTCATTTTCATCTTTTTCTTTATTTTTATCTTTATCTTTATTTTTCTTAATTATAAAAATCACTATACCTGCAATCGCTATTGTTACCACAGATACTATAACAGTTATATCACCAGTATTAATTTTTCCTTTATTTGTTTTATCTTTTTTACTTGAATTTGTTTTTAAAGAATTACTATTATTTTTATTTGAAGTATTTTTATCTTTACCTGTATTTGTATTGTTTTTATCTATATTTGTATTATTTCCATCTGTATTAGTATTAGTTTCATTTTTTTCGGTATTTGTATTTGTATCTTCTTTATCAGTGTTAGTATTATTTTCATTTGTATTAGTATTAGTCTCATTTGTATTAGTATTTGTATTAGTCTCATTTTTATCAGTATTTGTGTTATTTTGATTTTCATCATCATCAGTATTATTTATTTTAAATTTGATTATTCTTTCGCCTTCATCTATAAGTTGTGTACCATCATTTGATGTAATCTCTGATATCTTTATTTCTGTTTCTTGTTTTGGTATATTATTTTTTACTTTTAATTTTATCTTACCAACATCCTCTTTTTCAGTTTGACCTTCTACCATTTTTGAAATTAGAAATTTTCCATATCTATCTCCAGATTCTGTATTGTACGTTATTTCCCATCCATTTACATTCTGCATTTCTACATTTTCAAATATTTTGTCATCATATTTTAACCATGCTTCTATTACATTTATTCCTTTTTCTACATTTATATTATCTATTGACATTGTTATAATTACTTCATCACCTGGTTTTAGTTCTTCCTTGTTAGCGCTAGCATTAAAATCCAAAGTTGATGCATTTACTACATTTGCATTTAAAAGAAATAGTATTAAAATTAGTGCTGTTGATATTATTTTTTTACTCATTAGTATATTCTCCTTTCTTCTGTTGTAAATCTATAAAAATTATACATTTATTATTGTATTTTGTAAATATTTATATTTAAGTTTTTTAGTGTTTTTATTGCGGGCGCCCGGTGAGCGCCCGTACATTTTTTTTATCTTTCAAACCATTCGATAAATTCCACATACAATATATATATAATTTTTGATATGTGTATTTGTTTGGCGGGCGCCCAATGAGCGCCCCTACATTTTTTATTTTTCAAAACATTCGATGAATTCCACATACAATGTATATATAATTTTTGATATGTGTATTTGTTTGGCGGGTGTCCGATGAACGCCCGTACATTTTTTCCAAACATTCAATATACATCCATGCATCATATATTATTTTCTTGCGGGCGCCCAATGAGCGCCCGTACATCATTTATAATAATTTCAAATATATTTTCTTGCGGGCGCCCGGTGAGCGCCCGTACATATTTTCCAAACATTCAATGAATATCCATACATCATATATAATTTTTGAGCAGTTTTACTTTGTGGTTAAAATATATTATTATTTAATTTTCGTTATATCTTTAATAATTTTTTTGTCTAAAACTAAATTAACTCCAAATGGATCAATTACTAGACCATCAATTTTATAATCTTCTGTTAACAAAATATTAACATAATTATTAAATTTAATTCTATCAACATTTATATTATCTTCTTTTATCCATTTTTTTAATTCTATCATACTTGTAAAAGCTGTCACTAGTCTTTCGTTCTTTGAATTTAATATAATAGCAACTGATTTTCTGTTATTATTTTCTTTTATAGGACAATAAAAAGTATAACCTTTAATTTCTTCAATCATCTTTTTGAAATTTTCAATATTTTTATTCTGTTTCCATGTATTAATTTCATTAAGAAGATTTTCATTTTGTTCCTTTTTCAATTTATTAGTTATATTATTAAGAGCATTGTTGTTATTAGATGATTCATATATATATAATAATCCATATAACTTCAATGTAAAATCTTCAAAAAGCTTTTGCCCCTCTTTGTTACATTCATTTCTATTTATTCTATATGTTTTATTGTTTATTTTTAAATTAAACTCATGATTAGATGAAGACTTAATTGATGCACCTTTATTAACTAGCATTTTCTCTATATTATCTAAATTATCTTCTATCATTTTTTTTACTTTATTAATAAAATACATATCTTTATTATTTTCTTTTTCTTCTTTTTCATTCTCTATATAAAAAGTATCATTAAACATTGTAATACTTATATAATGAGGATTATTAGGCATACGAGTACCATCGAAAAAAATAAAATAAAAATCCTCTTCATTTAAATTTTCTAATCTTTCTTTTTTATTCTTCATAAAATTTTGCTCCCTTCTTAATTAAACTATAAATTATTCGAGTATATTTTTTTCTTTTTATTACAATTTTTATACCATCTTATTTCTTCAAAAGCACTTATTTGCATGTTTTTCCTATAAATTATTTTTTTATAATTATACCATAAAAATTTAAAATATGAATATTTTAGAAAAAATTTTTCAAATTTAAAAATATTTTTATATTTCATATTTTCATTTCTCTTTCTTCTTTTTTTTATCTGCTTTTCTGTGTCTAACATAATATTATTTTACCTTTCAAAGTCTCTAATTATATTATGAATTACTGGCAAAAAATTAAGTGCATATGAGGTTTCTGCTCGTCCATATTCACTTTTGCAGATAATATGTAAAAAAACGGCTGAATACTCAGCCGTTTTTAATGAATGGGCAATCATCCATTATAAAATAAAATTAAATTAAATTTAATCAAGCCTCTAAATATGCAGGCTCAGATTCATCCAATAATTCCTGTATATCATCTGGAATTGATTCACCAAGAATAATTGATAATATATTTACTGCAGTATTAGCATACTCCCAATTTAAAGAATAAACCAGTCCCCCTTCATCAAACAATTTTCTAAGATTATTCCACGTAACAGGGCACATATTATTCTCTAATAATTCTACCATGTCCTTATACAAACTTATCACTGCCTTATTGCGAATATAGTATGCAGGACATCCAGAATTTAATTCGAGGTATTCAGCTTTCCACTTCTTTATATAGTGGGAGATCCAGTAATCAACAGCCTCTTCTATTTCCGGAAACGAAGAATAATATTCAAGAAGTTCCTTCGATTCCCAAGAGCTCGCCCTAGATAGCATAATTGCCAAAAGGGGTTTAGATATTTTTTCTCTTGGTACCCATAAACCGCACATACATGCCCACAGAGCATCAATATCTGAATACGTTTTAGGGTCCTTCTTTCTAAGTTCCTCTGCCATTACCTCTGGTTCTAGCTTTTCAAATGGATACCGTTCAAAATCATTAACGTTCATATTAAAACCTCCTAATTAGGTTACGTTTATTATTCGTATGGTCCAATAACTGCCTATTGAACAGAGTTGTTTCCAACAACATATTTTTTATTATAACATGATTTACATAAGATTTCAAGAGTTATATTTCTACTGTATTTATTAAAAAATTTATAACACAATATATAAATTACTTTTATTTAAATAAAAAATTAAGTATAATAAATAATATCTAAAAATAATTATATAAAATTGATTTTTGGTTAAGTTTGCACTTGGGAGATGAATAAATGAAAATTGTATTTCCAACATACTATAAAAAATTTCATTGTATTGCTAATAATTGTAAAAATAATTGTTGTTCTGCTGGATGGGAAATTGATATAGATAATAAAACACTAAATTTATATAAAAATACTTCTGGAGAATTAGGGAAAAAACTGAAAAATAATATTGACTATTACAAAACTCCTCATTTTAAATTAGAAAAAAATGGAAAATGTCCATTCCTAAATAATGAAAATCTCTGTGAAATTTATATAAAACTCGGTGAAGATAAATTATGTGATATATGTAAAGAACATCCTAGATTTTACGAATATTTTTCAGGAATAAAAGAAGGTGGAATCGGATTATGTTGTGAAGAATCCGCAAGAATTATTCTTAATGAAACACAACCTTTTTCTACTTATGAAATTACTATTAATGATAAATCCTGTGAACATTATAATCAAAACATATATGACTATTTACATAAAGCAAGACAAAAAATAATAAAATATTTAGAAAATACTAAATTACCTATCTTGTTCCGTATACGTGATGTTCTTTGGTATACTCATACACTCCAACAAAATATTGATTTTAACTTATTAGATGATGAAAACATTTTCACTGTAAACACCTACTCAAATTCTGATTTAAAGCCAATATTAGAATTCTTTTTAAATTTAGAGCCTAATGATATAAATTGGTTTAAATATATAAAAAAGTGTATAAACCTTATAGATATTTATAATTTAAAAAAATTAGAGTTTGAAAATTTAAATCCCGAGATATCTTTATATCTAAAAAATATATCAATATATTTCATATGGAGATATTTTATGAAGGGAACTTTTGATAAAGATATTCTTTCAAAAGTAAAATTGATGGTAATAAGTATTTCAATTTTAAAATACCTATTTTTCTGCAAATGGATAGAAAATAAAAATATTAATTTTTCTGATTACATAGAAATAGTCACAAAATATTCAGAAGAAATAGAATATAGCGAGGAAAATTTGAGTGCATTAGAAAAAATTTCATATGATTTAGATATATTTGATACCGAATATTTGTTAGGATTAATGCAGTAGTTATTTATGTTTTTTCTGCGGGCGCCCGATGAGCGCCCCTACATTATTTATAATAATTTCAAATATATTTTTTTTGCGGGCGTCCAATGAACGCCCCTACATTATTTATAATAATTTCAGATATATTTTTTTCTGCTGGCGTCCGATGAGCGCCCATACATTATTTATAATAATTTCAAATATATTTTTTTTGCGGGCGTCCAATGAACGCCCCTACATTATTTATAATAATTTCAAATATATGTTTTTCTGCGGGCGCCCGATGAGCGCCCCTACATTATTTATAATAATTTCAAATATATTTTTTTTTCGGGCGCCCGATGAGCGCCCCTACAGAATATGTATGATTTTGAAATATGAAAATATTTTTCGCTGGCGCCCGATGAGCGCCCAACAGTAATCAATTAACGTCCTGGGTTTTGTCCGTCTGCGGAAAATTGTATAGCAATTTTTCTGTGGAATGATTTATTATCTTTAATATGAAATTCACCTTCTTGTATTTTTTTCATTATTTCATCTTTACTAATTGGTTGCAATCCATTATCGGCACACCATATATAGTAAATTAATTCATCATCTTGTTTTAAATATAATATTGGAACTAGCTTTACCCTATTATCAACTATTTTATACAAATTATTTGATAAATTAATTTGTTTATTCTTATAATTTGACTCTAATAAAATATCTCCAGCCAAAACATTTACATCATTATCTTTTTTATATAAAATATAAATTAAATTTTTTAAACAATCATAGACAATAGATTCATCATCTTTATACTTTGAAGAAACTGCTAGTGTAATAATATTTATAAGTTCAAGCTTTTTCTTATTTACTTCATTAATATTTTGACCAGTTATATTTTGAAGAAAATCCGGAATATTATTTGTTTTTTCCATAAATTTTATAATATCCCTACAAATTTCTAATTCTCTATCAGAACAACTTAACTTCTGTAATTCACTATTTGCTTGGCTTTCTTTATCAATATTGCTTCTTTTTGTATGAAATTTTCCTAATAAAGAAACTGCACTTTTAATCGATTTTCTTTCATCATCATAAAATTCTTTTTGCATTTTTATAATTTGATCTTCATATAAAAATTCGTTATTATAATAATATCTATTTCTAGTTTGACCTTTATCATTTGCATCTACCATATAAAAAAGGTTGGGATCTAAATCTAACTTTGCTCTACTAATATCACAAATATCAAATAACTGATGTTTATTAAAACTATTATAAGTACCATCAGCAACATACATATTATTATTATCATCAAAAAAAACTACTTTTTTATGTAAAGAATTTAAATTCGATACATAAGATCTAAACCCTTCTTTAGCTAGTAAATAAGCATATGCTTCTGCCCACGATTTACCAGTTACATAAGTATCTATAGAAGAATCTAAAGATTCGTTATTTGTATTTTGATTAGATAAATAAAATGTAGGATTATAAATTACATTTTTATTCAAATTTTTATATAATTCATAAGGTAAATTTTCTCTTTTCACATCTTCTGGAATACCAGCATAAACTTTTTTAACTAAATCTTTTGAAATTCTCGTTTCCATATCCATATCTGATAAGCTGTAGGAATTATTCAATTTTCCAATTGCATCACTTAAATAACCAATATTCCTATTTATGATAGGATTCAAATTTACCTCATCTAAAACAACTAATTTAGATAATAAATTAAAAACATCTTGCCATATTGGATTTTTCACAATGTTATTATCTAAATAATTCGCAACTAACTCTTTAGTTTTATCATTATCTTTGACAATATCTAATATATTTTTAAGATTTGATGAAAATTCTTTATTTTTAGATTCTTTGAATGTTTTAAATAAATATAATATATTTGTTTTTCCATTAGACATAAATCCACACAAAAATATTCTTGTTAATTCTTTGTTTGAAAATTTATATCCCATTTTTATCATTAATAAAGCTATATTAAATGCACTAGTAATATATCCATTACTCATACATACATTGCTATTAATAAGATTAAATTTTTTAACCATATTTATTTTTTTATGTTTACTATTTATTTTTTTATTTTTAGATATAATAAAGTTGAAAGCATTTTCATCTTTTATAATCTTTAATAAAGAAAAAAAGTTTTTCGACAAATATTCATCAGAATCTTTATCAAAATCTAAATTTCCTAAAAAATCTTCTATCTCTTTATTGTTCATTAAATTTATACCTCAATAATTTATTTACATAAAGTAAATTATACTATATTTAACTATTCTTTCCTTCTTTTATAATATTAACTATTCCTTCACCATGCATATAAACTTTAACATCAGGCAATATTCTTTCTCTTTTTAAAGCTGAAACAGATGTAGGCATTAAAACTAGAATTTTATCTAATTCATCATTTGTAAAAACATAAGCTGGAGGTAGATTTTTTTCCTTTGCAACTTTTTTTCTAAATTCTATTAAATTATTTCTTATATTCTTTACCTGTTCTCTAGATACCATTTTTTCCTATCTCCTTTAATACTCATAAATACTATTTTAACACAAAAAATCTATTTAGTATACAATTTTTTTCTTTCTAACACAAAATATTATTAGAAACATATTATATAATTGATGGAGGTAGATATAATGGCAAAAATATTAATATACAACAATAGTTCAAATAGAATGGAAACTTATTATAGAGGATTGCAAGAAGCTATGCCTTATAATTCAAATAGAACTCTAACTGTATCTGAATTTAGGAGTAATAGCGATTCTGATATATTATGGACAGATTTAAGAACAATGCAAGCATGGAATAGTTTTAGATATATTTATGGTAAACCAATATATGTTGGCTTTGCATTTAAAAGACCTTGGCAAGGAGGACACTCTAGGCTTTCTCATGACTGAATATATACAGTTGAACACATAAAAATATTGATAGAAGATAAGTAAAATTTGTGGTTTTAGATTAAAATTTATTGCAAAGGCTTTATTTTCTAAGAAAAATCTGTTAAAATAATGTTGTAAAAAATAATAAAGTTGGAGTAATATATGAAGATTAATTTTGAAGAATTATTTGAAGAAAAGATTTTAGAAAGAGGTTACAATTATTATTTAGAAGATTCTGTTCATGAAGTTACTAAAAATGGTAATTATTATGAAGGATTAGTATATGGAACAGAAATATATGAGGTTCAAGTAAAAATCAATAGAAATGGAAATGTAGAAGATATGGATTGTGATTGTCCTTATGCAGAAGAAAATAATTGTAAGCATATGGCAGCCCTTTTATATTATCTTGAAAATGAAGGACAAGTTGAAAGTAAAAAATTAGTAAGAAATACAGATAACTACGATAAAATAGTAAGTAGAATATCAGAAAACGAAATTAAGGAATTTGTTATAGAAAAATTATATGAAAATTCGGACTTTCAAAATGAATTTAGAAGTTATTTTGTACAATATTTTGAAAAAACTCCTAAGAGAGTATATGAAAGAAGAATATCACAAAGTGTGTATCAAGCAATTGGGAGGAAAGGATTTATTGAGTATAATGAAACTTATAAATTTTCAAATTCAATGTATGACTATATTCAAGAAGCAAATAATTTAATTAAACACAAGGAATATCAAGCACCATTTTGGATTGCAAGTTTAATATTAGAAGAATTACCAGATTTACCTATTGATGATTCAGATGGAACTACAAGTTATGTGGAAAGTGAATGCATAGAAGTAATAGAGAAAATATTACAAAAATGTAAAAATAACGACATTAAAGTCGAAATTTTTAATTGGATTATTGAATCAATAAAAAATGATTCATTAGGTGATTATTCTGATGGAGTTGAAAAAATATTAGATGAATATTTTACAGAAAATAAATTTATAAATGAAAGATTAAAAATAATAAATGGAAAAATACAAGAATTAAAGCAAGAAAAAGATTATTATTCAGAATATAATTTGGAAAATTTAATAAAAACTAAAATAGCATTATTATATCAATTAGAAATGGATGAAGATGCATTAAAAACAATAGAAGATAATATATATTATGTTCCAATTCGAAGAATGTTAATAGATATAGAAAGAAAAAAAGGAAATATAGACAGGGTAGAAAAATTATTAAAGGAAGGAATGGAAGTTGCATTAAAACGAAATCATTGTGGAACAGTTACGTACTATATAGAAGAATTATTATCAATATATGAAAATCAAAAACAGAAAGAAAAATACAAAAATCTAGTAAGGGAGACGTTACTTAAGTATAATAGAGGTAGCTTCAAATATTATAAGAAACTAAAAGAATTATATCCAAAAGAACAATGGAAAAGCAAAAGAAATAGTATTATAAAAGAATTAGAAAGTGATGGAGAAGGTTACCATAGAGATGATTTAAGACAAATATACATAGAAGAACAGTATTATGATAAATTGTTTAAATCTGTTATGACTACACCATTATATGAAATAGTAGTTCAATATGAAAAGTATTTAAAAAGAGATTATGAACAACAATTATTAAAAGAGTATCAGAAGATAGTGGATGAGAAATCTAAATTTACTGGAAAGAGAAACTATGAGGAAATAAGAAAAATACTGCAACATATGAAAACACTAAAAAACGGTGAAGCACTTGTGGGAAAAATGATAGAGGAATATAAAATTAAATATGCTAATAGAAGATTGATGATAGAAGAATTAAATAAAATATGAAAGTAGGAATTATTATGGATAATAGTATAGCAAATAAAATAGTTGAACTTGATAAAAAAATAGAAAGTATTGTAAATAAGACAACATCTTATTTTGAATTTGGTGAGGAGTCAAAATTAAATAATTATGATAAACAAATGATTGAATATTATCAAGAAATTTTAAATTTGATTATAGAAATAGCAAAAAAAGAAGAAATTAAAGATATTAAAATAATTGATAATAAATATTTTAAAGTAGTAAACACTGCAAGTATGATGATAGAAAGTTATATGTCAGTATTGCAATTTTATGGAAATATTGATAGATCAATTACTAAAAGAGAAATTGAGGTAATTAAGCAAATTCAAGAAAATTTAAAAATGGATGATGAGTTTGAGATTAAGAATAAAATAGAATTGGCAGATTGTTATTTTCATATTGGTAATGAGAATAAAGCTAGAAGTTTAATATTAGAGTTTATAAATAATAACCCAGATGAAGATGAAGCCTATATGTGTATGCAAAATTGGTATATGTATGATCAACCGGACATTAATAAATTGGCTGAAGTAATAGATTTGGCGGAGCATAATGAACACATTTTGCTTACAGACTTTGGCTATGACAAATTGGTTGAATTTTATGATAATGTAGGAGATATTAAAAATAAGAAAAGGTATCAAGAACTTTATGATAAGTGGAAAAAGAATAGAACAACAATAGAATTTTAGAATAGAAATATTTACACTAAGTAATCCCTGTGGAGTGCTGTTCGGTGCTATTTCTGAAAGATTCGATACAATAGTTGAATTTAGTGCGTTTAATGATTTTATTAGTTTTTATGGTAGAATAGGTAAAAACTAAATTTTTATTAAAATTAATATAAGAAAATGTTAATATAAGGAGTGGAAATATGAGTGCCTTTTTTGATTTTATAAAAATGTTGATTGAAAGATATGGCTTAAAGAGTTTAATTGCATTTGTTTTTAGCATATTTACAGTTACTGTTATACCTAAAACTTGGATAGAAAAATTACCTTTTGATGATACAAGTATTTATTGGGCAATAGGAGTATCTTTTGCTATATGGCTTATTATTTTACATTATATTATTTTAATATTTAGAAAAATTAATAATAAAATTAGTTATAGTATATATAAAGAAAAATTTAATAAAGAGAATAATAAAGAAGCATTAGAAGTATTATGGACAACTATCGATGAATTATCAGAAAATGATAGAAAAGATATTATAAATTTTTTAAACACAAACAATGAACCTATTTCAAAAGGTGGGATAATAAATAGTAGACTTTATAATAGTAACCTAGTTATTAAAACTGAGAAAAGAATTCCTATAGATGAGGAATTTATTGTTTATGGAACAGATGAGAAAGTGAAAATGACAAGATATGATACACATTTATATAAATTACAAGATGCTATTTATAAAGCATTAAAATATTCTTTAGATGAATATGGAAGAATAAGTCATTTCGAATAAATAACTAAATTGAATATAAAAAGTATATGAGGAGGAAATTTATGAGTGATAACCAAATAACAATACAACCAGAAGAATCATATAAAATAATTAGAAATAGTGTGATAACAGCACAATCAAAAGTATATACTGCTGTAAATTCAGCAATGGTACAAGCATATTGGGAGATTGGACAAGAGATACACAAAGCATGTGGAGAAAACGATAGAGCAGAATATGGTAAAAAGTTATTACAGTATTTATCAGAACAATTAACAAAAGAGTTTGGAAAAGGATTTACAGTTACAAATTTAAAATATATGAGACAGTTTTATCGTGCTTTTCCAATTCGCCACACACTGTGTGACGAATTGAGTTGGTCACATTATAGATTATTAATGAGAATAGAAGATGAAAAGGCAAGAGAATTTTATTTAGAAGAAAGTGTAAAATCTAAATGGAGTGTTAGGCAGTTAGAAAAACAAATTGGTAGATTTTACTATGAAAGATTATTAGCAAGTCAAGATAAAGAAAGTGTTGCAAATGAAATTGGGGTACCAGAAAAAGTAGAGCCTAAAAATATAATAAGAGATCCATATGTATTAGAATTTTTAGGATTAGAAGGAAAAACAAGTTTTTATGAAAAAGATTTAGAACAAGCGATAATAGACCACTTGCAGAAATTTTTGTTGGAATTAGGCAGAGGATTTTCTTTTGTAGCAAGACAGCAAAAAATAACTTTTGATGGAAGGCACTTTTTCATAGATTTAGTATTTTATAATTATATATTAAAATGCTTTGTAATAATAGATTTGAAATTAGGAGATTTAACACATCAAGATTTAGGACAAATGCAAATGTATGTAAATTATTATACAAGAGAAATGATGAATGAAGGAGATAATCCACCGATAGGAATTGTACTTTGTGCAGATAAAAGCGATCAAGTTGTAAAATATACATTACCAGAAGATAATAATCAAATATTTGCTTCAAAATACAAATTATATTTGCCAACAGAAGAAGAATTCAAAAAAGAATTGAATTTAGAAAACTATGTAAAAAAAGATAAAGAAGAGGAAACATAAAATGAGAATAGGAATTGATATAGATAATTGCATATCTAATTTTGATGATACATCTTACGAACTAATGACCAATAATCATAAAATAATTGTAGTTAACTATTTGAATGTTGATAAAATATATAAAGATTTATTTGAAAAGTTAGGAGAACGATATGAAAATATATTTGGTAAGACATGGAGAAGTAAATCACAATTTATATGGATTATATAGCAGAGAAGATGAGGACTTAAATGAAACAGGAATAAAACAAGCCAAAGAATTAAGAGAAAGCATTAAGAATATTGAATATGATTTTATTATATCTTCTCCATTATCAAGAGCAAAACATACTGCTAATATTATTAATATTGAGAATAAAAATATTATAATAGATGATAGGCTTAAAGAACGAGATCCAGGAAGTTTAAGTGGACAGCCTCTTGAAGTAACAAATAGAGAAGAATATTGGAATTATTATGCAACTATTCAATATGGTACAAGTGAAGATATTAAAAAGTTTTTTAATAGAATTTATAATTTTTTAGATGAACTAAAAACTAAAGATTATAGAAATATTTTAATAGTAGCTCATAGTGGAGTATCAAAGGCATTTAGTGGCTATTTTAATGGAATAGATGATGGCAGATTCTTAAATAGAGGATTAAAGAATTGTCAAATAAAGGAGTATGAGTTATGAGATTAACAAGCAAAGAAGCATTAAAGATGTTAGAAGAAGACAGACATAAAACTTCAAATGAACATTGGATAAATCATTCAATTTGTGTTGGAAATGTTGCAGGAAAAATTGCAAAAGCTTTAAATTTGGATGAAGATTATGCTAAAACTTTAGGCTATATACATGATATTGGAAAAAGATATGATTATATTGAAAGTGGTGTATTTCCACATGCTATGAAAGGATATGATTATATAAAATCATTAGGATATGATGAAGAATATGCTGGAATTTGTATTAAACATTCTTTTTTAAATAATGATATAGATTGTATATCAAATGATAGAGACGAGACAGATAGAAATAATCCTAATTTTGAATTTGTAAATAATTATATAAAAGATAAATACACAATTTACGATAAAATAATTAATTTATGTGATTTGATGTGTACTACTAAAGTTTTAACAATTGATAAAAGAGGAATGGATTTATTGTTAAGACATGGGGTTTATGCTAAAACACATTATCATATAAAAGAAACATATAAATTAAAGGAATTTTTTGATAATTTATTAGGGTATAATTTATATGATTTATTCCCAGAAATTAAAGAAAACCTATAGGTAATTTGATAAAATAATTAATCCTCTAAAAAATTCTAATGTGCTTTTAAAATCAAGTCAAGGTTAAAATGAATGTGCTAATTGTCACAACCTTGACTAAATTTTAAAAGCACATGATTTTTCTATTAAGAGGATTTAAGGACTATTATAATTATATACTTTCAAATTTGAGTGAACTTGGCTAAACTCTAAAGGCAGGAAAGCGAGTGTTCACACATCGCCAATACACATAGAAAGGCAAGCCTTCTAGTATTAATCAATTAAGAAAAAAGTTATGTAAAAATGATGTAAAAATTCACTAAATGAATGGCTAAAAAATGCCTAGCAGAGTGCGAAAGTTCACTAAACGAACAGAAAAAATGGAAATTAGTATACTAAATGAACTAAAAGTTCAATATTTTTGAAAAAAATTCATTAAGTGTATTGAGATTAACTAACAAAATGAACCTAATTAAAATATATATTCACTTAATGAATTGAATAAATTCATTAAATGAACTAGAAAATATAAAATTGATAAAAGATAATTCATTTAGTGAATTACTATAAATATAGGTAAATCAAAATAAAGAAATAATTGATAATCATAAAATAGGGAACAAAAAGGGAATTGATTATATTTAAACACCATAATATAATGATAGTATAAAAAATTCAAGTAAGAAAAAGTCAACACAAAAGCGGATTTTTTTACTGATACATATAATCGCCGTCACCAAATTAAGAATTTGGACGGCGATTTATCTTACTATTTTTTAGTAATGTATAATAAATTTTATTAATATACATTACTAGAGAAAAAGGCAGTGGTGTGTATGAAAATTAAAAAATTCAATTTTCAAAATAATGATTTAGTTCAAATATATATTAACAAATCTGAATATGAAGATACAAAAATTATAGAAGAAATTAATCAATTAAAACAACAATATTCAAATATATCAATTTTTATTAGTGGAGAAAAAGATACTGTAAAAACAATAAAAGAATTGTTAAATTACGAAAAAAGTAAAGAAATTAAATAAAATACTTGAATTTATCATAAAAAGAAGATAATATATAAATAATCTAAAAGCACAAATATATTTATCTTCAGAAAGGATAGATATATTGAAAGTTGTATGTTACTGTAGGTTAAGTAAAGATGATAACAAAAGTAGATATAGTAGTATTAAAGCACAGATGGAATTGGCAAAAGAATATGCGGATTCTCAGGGCTGGGATATATTAAAATATTATATTGATGATAATGTATCTGGATATATTTCAAACGATGAAAGGCCACAGTTTAGCCAAATGCTACAAGATATTGATGATGGAAAAGTAGATATTATTTTAGCAAAAGACTTATCAAGAATTGGTCGTAAAGGTAGTAGAACACTTACATTTATTGATGAGTTAAAGGAGAGAAATGTTAATCTAATACTAACGAAAGATACTTTTGGAGAGTTCAATTTATTGGAGGGAGATGATGATTTACTAGGTCTTTCTACTTGGTTTAATGAAAGATATGTAAAAGAAGTATCAAAAAAAGTTAAAATTGGTATGCACAAGCAATTAGAAAAAGGAATATTATTGCAAGGTACAAAATTTGGATATTTAAAAACAGCTAAAAAGGGAGAATTAATAGTTGATGAAAGTGTAAGAGACACTGTAACAACAATATTTAATTTATATGAGCAAGGTCTAGGAATGAGAAAAATTTGTCATAAGCTAAATTTTGAATATGACTTTTTAACGCCATCACAAGTAATAGAAAGAGATTTAATCAAAAAAGGAAAAAGCTATAAAAAACCAGTAAAAAAATTATGGGATATCTATATGATAAAAAGAATTTTAAAAGATGAGATTTATATAGGTACAGTAATTACTCATAAAACAGAAAGAAAAGACATTCATAAGCAAGGTAAAAAAATAAAAAGAGAAAATCAATACATATTTGAAAATCATCATGAAGCAATTATTTCAAAAGAACAATTTGAAAGAGTTCAAGAGATAATGAAAAAAAGAATAAAAAATTCTAGTATGTATACAAAGAAAAAAAGAGATTATATATTTGGTGGATTTTTAAGGTGTGGAGAATGTGATGGCAGTGTTACAGGAGTTACAAGAGTTAGAAGTCAAAAAGAAAATTATATACCTAAAAAGTTATATGAGTGTGTTGCGTATAGAAAATATGGTAAATCAAGATGTGTGTGCCATAATATAAGAGAAGATATTATACTTGCTAATTTAAAAAAATTCTTGATATTATTGAGAGAAAATTATATAGAAGAAATAAATAATTTAAAGTTGGAAGAGTATAAATCAAATAAAAAGAAAAATCTTGAAGAATTAAAATTAAATTTAAAAAATTTAAAAGTAGAATATACGGTTTTAGTTTCTCAGAAAATTAAGGAGTTATCTTCTTCAATAGAAGAAAAAAGAGGTTTTATAGAAAATACATATAAAAGTTTAGAAGAAGAAAAATATAAAGAAATAGAGAAAGCCAAAAAGGAACTAAAAGAGCTACAAAATGAAGATATAGAAATAAAGCAAGAAAAATTAAAACAAACTATAGATTATTTTAATCAAATTATTGAAAAAGATGTACCAGATAAAGCAATACTAAATATGTTAATAGATAAAATCTATATTTATCATGATAAGTCTGTACAGTTTGAATTAAAAGTAGATATAGAAAAATTGATATGAATTAAAATATTTCCAAAATAGAAATAGTTCAAAAAATAAAATGTTCAACTGTGTATGCACAAAGTCAACATTATGCTGGTGTTGCTTTTGATGTTGGGCAAAACTTAGATTACTCTGGTAGATTAAATCTAAGAAATCTAGCATATAACTCAGGAATTTGGGCATATGTTGAACCTATTATAGAGACACCTAGATGGGTACATTTTGATAATAGATGGGTTGCAAGTGGATATCCACTTACCAGACAAGGTAGCAAAGGTCCTTATGTTTGTGTAGCACAAGATTGCCTTAATAATCTAGGATTTCGTACAGGTGGCTTAGATGGGGTATTTGGTACTCAAACAAGAAATGCAGTTTTATCTTATCAATCTTCAAGAGGATTAACATCAGATGGAATTATTGGAAATAATACTTGGAATACTTTGATGAATGAAGTAGTTGGAATGGGTGAAACTGAAACAACTATAAAATAATATTTGAAATTATTTTATTTTTGTTATATAATTAATGTTGATTTTTCAAATTTTATGAAAGGACTGATTTATTTTGACTACTAGGTTAAAAAAATTTTTGCGGTTAATTCCTTTCCTTCCAATTATATTAGTTATTTTTACCATTGTAATTATATTTGTTTATTTTTTAATATATGGAACAATACTTAATATAAAATTCGAAAGGATGAAAAAAACAGAAGATAAACTGTATAAAAATGATACCATATCTGAAGAATTACATGTAAATTTAGTAGATGTAGGTCAAGGCGATGGTATAATTATCACTTACAAAGATAAAGTTATTGTCATAGATTGTGGTACTATACTTCATCAAAATACTATGAAGAAGTATTTAGAATCACTAAATGTCAAACGGATTAATGCATTAATCATAACACATCCTCATCAGGATCATTTCGGTGGTCTTGATTCTATTCTCTCAAATTTTAAAGTTGATAAAATTTACACTACAGAAATTGATTCAAAGGTAGATAAAAGTATTTTTGAAAGATTTCACTTATTCAAATATAACCTCATTGTTTCTACATATAATAGAATAAATGGTTATTCGAAAATCGTGCCTATAAAGAATAAAAACGGTAAATTTAAAAGCATAAAATTTGGAGATGTTAAATTAAAGTTCCTAGGTCCTTTAAAAAATTATGAGAATTTTAACAATAACTCAATTGTTTGTAAACTCATATATAAAGATATCTCTATGTTATTTACTGGAGATATACAGGCTGAAGCTGAACACGATTTAGTAGAAACCTACGGAGAGGAACTAGATGTTAATGTGTTAAAAATATCTCATCATGGTAGCCATACATCATCAACAGATGAATTTCTAGAAGTCACTAATCCTGAAATCGCCCTTATCAGTTGTGCAATTGATAATAGTTTTTGGCATCCACATCATAGTGTTGCTAAAAGGCTAGAAGAAAATAATATTACTCTTTATAGAACTGATGAAGACGATAGTATAGTACTGGTAACAGATGGCTATACAATTGAAACAGAAAATGACGAAGGAGATTATTTGTGTGGAAAAGAAATATCTTCAAAAAGTTAACTGCAAAGAAAAATCCAAGAAAAAGCACCTATATTAAGGTGCTTTTTCTACAACTATTATTATTTTCATGCTAATTTTAAACTATCATCATCACTTTCTTGTATAATACTTCCTAACTCATCTATACATTCTTGTATACCATCAACTAGTTTATTTGCAGCTTGTTTTCCTACAAAATCATTTTCTGATTGTGACATCTCAAGATATTTTAATATTGAATTATAATCATTATCTAAATATCCTTCTTGAAAATAAAGTTTATATTCCGTATTTTTAAACTTGTAGTGTTCTTCAACATTTAAATCTTCAATTTGTACATAATCTGAACAAACTTCTATATATTCTGAAACTTTATTTAACAAGTCAACTCTATATTTTTTTATTACACTATTTTTAGATAAATTCAAACTTAAAATAAATTCCTTTTTTTGTGATTCTGATAAAGATAAATTTTTATTTACTAAATCTAAATCTATATTTTCTATTATTTTTTTATAAGTATCCTCTTCTCTATTTGAAAAATTTAGTGGATTTTTTTCTTTATCAAAATTTAAATCTTTAATTTCTTTATTAATGCTTTTTAACTCTTTATTAAATTGTTTTTCAATTGTAAGTTTTGCCCTTCCTTCATAACTAAAAATAGCTTTAAATTTTTTCCAAAATCCGTCAGTTATATACGGAACCATTTGAACTTGCAATTTTTCTTTTCTAACAATCAACTCATTTAATGGATTTATATATCTTTCTACATAACTATTGAAATCATTCAATAGATTATCTTTCGCCTCTTCTATTTCTTTTAGGTAATTATAAAATGCTTTAACTTCCTCTTTGAAATTTACCAATTTATTAATTTTAGTTTCAAAAGCTTCATTATTTTTTCTTTCAACTACAATCAAAGCATCCCTAACTGAAATTAACTTATTTAAATATTCTTTTTCATTGCTTTCATTTAAATCAAATCTTAAATAGTTTTTACTATTGATTTTATTATAAATATCCAGCTTATCTATCATCTTTAGTTCACCTCTATATTATCTATTACTTGATTATTTTATATCATAATTCTACTTAATTCAACAATTATTATCAATTTTTTTAGCCATTACACATCTACTATCTCCAATAACTTCTCTAACAGTAAATCCACATTTTGTATATAACTCTATTTGTCTTTCATCTTTTGTAAAAAGATATGAATAAACCATAGGTATATTTTTTTCTTTAATCTTTTCAATACAATGATTTAAAGCTTTTTTACCAAAACCTCGATTTTGAAATTCTTCATCTATAAAAAAATTTTCTATTTCAACTTTATTATTTTCTTCTTTTATAGAATAATAGCCTACATCTCTTCCATTACATACTATTTTTGTATACTTATTAATATTATTTTCAATATTATCTTTTTTCCAATTTAATACTTTATCATATTCTATTTTATCAGTATCTTCATACATTTCTAATTTATTTTTTATTTTTAAATAAATTTTATTTTCGTCTTCAATATCACAATTTTGGAATTGTAAATTCAAATTATTATTTTCTTCAAGAAAATCTTTTGTAAAATTAACTATATTTTTCAAATTTAAAACTCTACAATTGGCTCCACCAACATTACCATAAATAACATCATTACTTTTCTTTTCATATAATAATCCAATTTCATCAAAACAATCTGAGTTATAATCTATATCATCAAACCAAACCCATTGTCTTTCGCCATTTATATTTATTGATGCACCATTTTTTATCATATTTGGTTTATTTACCAAAGTTTCTGCTACATGCATACAAGTACAATTTGAATATCCTACACCTAAAAGCAAAACTTTTGCATTTAATTCATATAGTTTACCTAAAGGTGTATTCATTCCTAAAGCATAAGATAAATCATGTTTTTCAACTATTTCATTTTTATATTTTCCATTTGCACAAAAAGAAACTTGAGGATGATTTGATCTAACAGTTCCTTCATAATTTCTAAAACATTCAGCAATTTTTCCCATTCCTCTTGTAGGAGTGTTTTTTACATCAAAACTTGGCATAGTAAGCCTTATAGGTTCTCTCCAAGTATCTGGAACAGGAGGATGAGACCAATCATCAGGATTAGTGTTCCCCCCTGTATGAGCAGGCATAACAATAGTTCCCTCTTCCCCAACGACTTCTAGTAAAGCTTGTACTACTGTTAATTCATCACCACAAACCCATCCTATTCTGGACATAGAAGAATGAACTAGAACAATATCACCTTCTTTTAGTCCCATCTTACGCAAATCTCTTTTTATTGTATGTATTGTATTTGGAAATTTAGTTTTTTTAATTATATCAAATTCACTCATTTTATCACCAAAATATTTTTTCTTCTTATATTAAATCATATCAAAAAATTTTTTACAATATTCTTATCTTTACATTTTGGTAACAATTGTTTTTGCGGGCGCCCGATGAGCGCCCCTACAATATATATTTTTTTATTATTTGTTTTATGTTTTGCGGGCGCCCAATGAGCGCCCGCAAAAATTTTTTCACATTTCAAAAATCACATGCATTCTGTAGGGGCGTTCATTGGACGCCCGCAAAAATTTTTTCATATTTCAAAAATCACATGTATTCTGTAGGGGCGTCCATTGGGCGCCCGCTTATTTATTATTCTCAATCATTTTTTCGACTATTTGTATTGCATTGCTGGCTGCGCCTTTTCTTGTATTATCTGCTACAACCCATAAATTAACTCCAGACTTTACACTAAAATCCCTTCTAATTCTTCCAACATAAACCTCATCATGATTGTTTGCATTTATTGCTAAAGGATAAATATTATTATCAATATCATCTTCTACAATAACTCCTTCTGAAGATTTCAATGTTTTTATTAAATCATCTAATTCAAAATCATTTTCAAACTCTACATTTATAGACTCGCTATGTGAATTAAACACTGGCACTCTAACAGTCGTAGCCGTAATTGGCAAATCTGGTCTGTCTAATATTTTTCTAGTTTCATTTATCATTTTTTCTTCTTCTTTTGTATATCCATTATCTAAAAAAACATCAATATGTGGCAAACAATTATTAAAGATTGGATATGGAAATTTTTGAAGTTCGTAATTTTCTTTACTTTCATATTTTTTTATTCCATTTTCTAAATCTCTAATACCATTTAATCCAGCCCCTGAAACTGCTTGATAAGTAGAATAAACAATTCTTTTGATTTTATACTTTTCATCTAATGGCTTTAATGGGACAACAGCCTGAATTGTAGAACAATTTGGATTTGCTATAATTCCCTTATTATCCTTTATTTTATCAGGATTAACTTCTGGAACGATTAATGGTACTTCTGGATCCATTCTAAAAGCACTACTATTATCAACAACTACACATCCTTTACTTGCTGCAATAGGTGAATATTTTTTTGATGTATCACCACCAGCAGAAAAAATAGCAAAATCAAAACCTTCATCAAAAGAATCTTCTTTAAGTTCCTTTACTATATATTTTTTTCCCATAAACTCTATTTCCGTACCTGCAGATTTACTAGAAGAAAAGAAAACATATTCTTTAATTGGTAATTTTTTTTCTTCCAAAACATTCCTAGCAATTCTACCTACAACACCTGTAGCCCCTACTAAGGCTAACTTATATTCTTTCATGTATACCACCTCTTTTGAAAATTTAATTATTTTTACTAATTTATAATTACTTATATATCATATTTAAGTTAATTAATAAATATGATAATAAAAATTCTTTCATTCAATTATATTTTGTCGAAATTTGTCTATCGATTATAGTTGAACTTTGATTTTATATGTATTATACTTGGGAAGACGCAAAATTGAAATAAAAAAATTTTTGGAGGAAAAAATGGGATTACTTAATTTTTTAACACAGCCTAACCCTATTCTTATAAAACTTATTTATATTCCGTTATTTATTACCATAATTATAATTTTATTAAAAAATAGTAAATATATTTTTAATAAAGAATCTAAGAAAGTTCATTCAATTATTATATTCTCATTAGATTTTTTAGCAATTATGTTTATTTTTTTTGACTTTATTTTAATGAACAATCAAAATAGTTCAATTATAAATTCAATATTTCCATTTATTTTTACGTATTTATGTATAAGTGAAACTTTGCATATAAGAGAAAATATAGAATTAGAAAATTCAAATGAAAAAATTAAAAATCTAGAAACATATAATAAAACTTTAAACACTAAAAACGACGAACTTAGTGCTTTTAAACATGATTTTTATAATATAATTCAAACAATTGGCGGATTACTACAAATTGGAAAATATGATAATTTAAAAAGATATTACAATGACTTAAATATAGATTGTCAAATAATAAATGATATGGAAAAATTGAACCCTGAAATGGTTAAGAATCCTGAAGTTTTAACTTTATTGGTAAATAAATATGAACTAGCAAAACAAAAAGGAATTAGAATGAATTTAGAAATATATTCTGATTTAAGTAATTTAAATACAGATTTATTTCAAATAATAAGAATATTAGGAATATTATTAGATAATGCGATTGAAGCATCAACTGAATGTGAGGAAAAGATTTTGAATATTGAATTGAGAAAAACTAAAAACAATACAGAAACCATTATTATCGAAAACAGCTATTGTAACAAAGAAATCAACACAGATTCTATATTTAAAAAAGGATTTTCCACGAAAAAAGATAATACTGGTTTAGGATTATGGAAAGTAAATAAAATTATTAAACAACATCGAAATTTAAGTTTATATACTTATAAAAACGATGAATTATTTACACAGAAATTAGATATTTGTATATAGAATAACGATTTGCGGGCGCCCAATGAGCGCCCCTACGTTTATAACATTCCAATAATTATCAATTATTTTTTTCTAACTGCAAACGCCCGAAAAAAATTTCACTTTTCATAATCATATATATTCTGTATGGGCGTTCATTGGACGCCCGAAAAAAAATTTCACATTTCATAAATCATATATATTCTGTATGGGCGTTCATTGGACGCCCGAAAAAAAATTTCACATTTCATAAATCATATATATTCTGTATGGGCGTTCATTGGACGCCCGCAAAAATTTTTTCACATTTCATAAATCATACATGTTCTGTATGGGCGTTCATTGGACGCCCGAAAAAAATTTCACTTTTCATAAATCATATATATTCTGTAGGAACGCTCATCGGGCGCCCGAAAAAAATTTCACATATCATAAATCATATATATTCTGTAGGGGCGCTCATCGGGCGCCCGAAAAAAATTTCACATATCAAAAATCACATGCATTCTGTATGGGCGCTCATCGGGCGCCCGCAAAAAATCCGATTATGTTAAATACTTAACATAATCGGATGGTTATGTTTCACTTGCTAATATTATCAATCTTTGTGATGAATCATCTGTACATGTCGTAAGAGATATTTCTCTTTTACCACCTGTATCTCTTTCAACATATGAAGCATCATTTGGCCCTGTTAAAAATTTACTATAAACAGAATATGCAATTTTTCTACCAGAACTATCTGTTATATATATAATATCTCCAGCTTGAATTCTCATATTTCTAGAAAACAATTTTCCATTACGTCTATTATGTCCCGAAATAACTGTATTTCCTGGCTCGTTGAGTCCTCTATCTGTAGATAGTATAACAACTCCCTTTTCCATATTTTTAACAGTCATTTGACTATATATTGTATATTTAATTCCTGTTCTAGGAATTTGAATTTTTGGGGTATATGTTACTGCACCAACACGTGTATTAGAGCCACTACCACTTGATTTTTTTGTTTTACTTCCTGAAGATGTACCAGAACTTGAAGTCGAAAAAGAACCTTCAGAATTTGATGAATTACTATTTTGATTTTCTGAATTATCTAAAATTACTCTATAATAACTACTTTCTATTTCAAATTCTTGTTGTAATAACGAAATTTCTGGCACCTCAATAGTAGTATTATCTTTATATATAACAGCAAAAGACAGTGCACAAATTATAATTATACATAATATAAAAATTAAAATAAATACTTTTTTTCTCTTTTTCATAACACTTTTATTATACCACAAATATGTAATCTTTTCTATAATTTCAAGAAAAATCTCAATATAATTTTTATTTTACAGTAACCTTTTTTGTAGCACTTGCACCTGTTAGCTCATCATTTATTGTTATAGTTGCAGTTCCTGATGAAACTCCAGTAACCACTCCATCTTTGTCAACTGTAACAATGTTTTTATCACTAGATGTATATGTAATATAATCATCTGTACCATTTTCAGGAATTATATCAATTGAAATTTCTGCTGTCTCACCCACTTTTATTCTTGAAGAAGAAATAACAGCAGTAACTGTATTTATAGGAATATATGTAACAACTTCTGTTGATATATTCATATCATATTTTTCAAAATATGCAGTGATTGTTGCAACACCCGCATTCTCTCCTGCAGTAACTAAACCATTTTCGATTTTTGCTATTTTTTCATCAGAAGATTTTAAAGTATAACCTTCATCTTTTTCAACTCCATCTATAGTAAGTGATACAGTAGTAGATTCATTATCTAATACTGATAAATAATAGCTATCACATTCCAGTTCCGCAGTATGTACTAAATCATCACCAACATATACTAAAGAAAATTCTCCAAATTTTCCTTTATTAAGAATTATTATTAAAGCTAAAATTAACATTATTAGAAAAATAACAATAGATAATCTAAAATTTAAATTACTATTCTGCTTTTTCCTTTGCATCTTTTTTTTATGATGTTCGTTTTTTCCGTTTTCTCCCGATTTTTTATTAAATACTATTTCTCCATCAATACAATTTTTTTCTCTTGTATTCATACCGCACTTCCCATCTTAAATTTTAACTGATTTAATTTTACTATAACTATTCTTTTGTGTAAATAGTTTTTAAAATATTTTAAAAATTCTTATCCCGTCTATACGTAAGAAAAAATAAAATCATAAAATACAAATCTTCTCTAATAAGATTTAAAAATATATTTTTGTAATCATAATGTAATAATTTGTATAACAAAAATAGAATTTTAAAGTTGAAATTCCAAAATTTGGATTTTAATTAATTTGTTTATTTCAAATCAATTTTTTTGCAAATATTTGTTATAATCGAATTAATTATTTATAATATATGTTTTTTTCAAATAAATTCATTTTTTTTGATTTTAGACTAGCAAAAATTCGAAATTATGATATTATATATTCAAACAATTAGAAAGGAGTTTTTGATATGGAACTTTATGAAAGAATAAAAGATTTAAGAGAAAGAAATAACATATCTCAAAAAGAATTTGCTAATATTTTAAATATAAGTCCTAGTACTTATAATTCATATGAAAAAGGAAATTCCACTTACACAGCTCCAATGATAAAGAAAATTTGTCAAACACTACATTGTTCATCAGATGAATTATTAGGATTAAATGAAAATATAACATTAGAAGATAGAATGATTCTTAACGAAATAAAAAGTAATAAAATATCTTTAGATCATATTTCTTTATTATCAGATTTATTAAAAATCGATGAAGAATAATTTCAAAATTGTATATACGATGTATGGACGCCCAGTGGGCGTCCATACATTTTATCATTATAAAATTTCGATTATTATAAATTTTTTATGTAATTTTTTTTTCGGGCGCCCAATGAGCGCCCGAAAAAAAGAAACCTATCTTATTATTGATAGGTCTCTTTTTTCTTTCGATTATTTATCAAACATTCTTTTAATTGTTGTTATAACTGCTATCATACTTGATGTTATTAACATTATTACTGTTTTTATGATTGTGTCTTCTGTTTTTGGTGGATTTATTTTTACTTGTTGTTTTTCCAATTTCTTTTCTGTTTTTGTTGTTGGTTTTGTTTCTATTTTGTTTTCCACTTTTTGGTCATCTGGCTTTTTATTATTTTCTTGTGAATTTTCTGAATCTTTATCTGAATCTTTATCTTTGTCTTCTTCTTTTGATGTTTCGTCATCCTTTTGACTTTCATCTGGATTTTTTGGATTATCTGGGTCTTCCGGATCCTTTGGTCCATCTGGATTCTCTTCTACATAATATACTCTTATTATATTGTTTTCTTCATCTTCACTTATTACTAATGGTAGGTTTTGTGTCTTTTGTAATTTATATCCTTCCTTATTCTTATTTGGATATACTATTATTAAATCTCCATATTCTGCTTCTAATTCTTCTGTTGCTCCTTCGTCTTTTTCTCCATTATAGTAATATTCTACTTTGTATGTATATTTTGCTTTTGTATAATAGATTTTTATTACTGTTCCTGTTTCTACTTCATCTGGTATAACTCCTGTTTTTTCTTCATCAAATTCATAGCCTTTATATTTGTCTGTTGTATTAATATTTTCTTTATCTACCAACAAATTATCTGGCTCTAATACTTGTACTGTCTCTGTTATTGTCTCTTTTTCCACTAATTCATCATCTTTATAATATTCTACTTGATAGCTTAATTCTTTTGTTTGATCTTCATCGATTACGTAATATACTCTCATTACGTTTTCTGATTCTACTTTGCTAACTACTAATTGTTCTGGTTCTACTTTATCTAATTTATATCCTTCTTTTACTCTTTCTGGATAATCTTCTATTATAGTTCCCTCTGTTGCACTAAATGTTTCTGTTAGTTCATCAGCTTTTTCATTTTCGAAATAGTATTCTATTGTATAATTATATCTTGTTTCAGTTGAATTATCTAAAATATAATATACATATATTACATCTCCATCATTTACAACATCTGGTATTTCTGTTGGAACTGTTTTTTCGAATACATAACCTGGATATTTGTCTTCTGTGTTTATTGCGCTCTTATCTACTTCTATTGTTGTATCTTCTTCTAATACTTGTACTTCTTTTGTTACTTCTTCTGTATCTCCATCTACTTTCTCTCCGTCTTTGTAATATTCTACTGTATATTTTAATGTCTTCTTCTGATTTTCATCTGGTGCGTAGAATACTTTAATAATATTTGACTCTTCATCTACTCCTATTGTTAATGGAGTTCCTACTACTCCTTCGTCTACTACAGCTTCCTCCATTCCTTCTAATGCTTTTATCTCTTCGTCTGTTGCTATTCTATATCCTTCTGCTTTGTTTTCCTCTATTATTTCTTCAATATTTTCTCTGTTTATTATTGCATTAAATGTTTGATTATCAAATTCTTTTGTTTTTTCTTCTTTCTTTGTTCCACTATAGTAGAACTCTATTTTGTATTTTAAGTCGTTTCTCTTTGTATAGTAGAACTTAATTTCATTTGTTCCTGTTCCTATTTCAATACTTTGAGTTTCTTGTTCTGGTTTTACATATCCTTCTATATCAATTGCATTTTCTGTTACTGTTTCTTTAAATGTTTTATTTGATACTTCTTTCTTATTTGCGATTTCAATATCTGGACTTCCTTCATCGCCTTTTTCTAGATAATATACAGTATAACTTAAGTCTTTTCTCTTTGAATAATAGAATTTAATTTCATTATTTTCTACATCAATTGTTATACTTTTTGATGTTGGCTCTTCTTTAGTATATCCATCTACATCTACTGCTTCTTCTGTTACTTCTGCTTGATATGTTTGATTATCTACTGTTTTTGTACTTGCTACTTCTGATTCATCATCTCTATCTAAGTAATATACTTTATAACTTAAGTCTGTACGTTTTGTATATTTTACTTTGATTACTGCTCCATTTTCTACCTTTTCTGGTAAATCTGCTGGATCTGTTGAATCAAGTCTGTAGCCTGGATATTTATCTGGTAAATCAATTTTACTTCTGTCTACTGAAATCATATTTTCTTCTGGATCTTCTACTATCTGTTCTATTGTTTCTGTATCATCTCTTACCAATTCATCATCTTTATAATATTCAATTGTATAACTTAAAGTCTTAGGTTCTATTTTAGTTGGAGAATAATATAAATTTAAAACAGGAATAGTATCTGAATTCACTCTTACATTAACACTGTCTTTTGTCCACTCTGGATAACTAGGATTAGCATACATCTTTGTTTTTGTTGATAAAGCTAATTTATTATTTAGTAAAAATTTCTTTAATCCTTGAGTTTTTCTTACTGAATATCCTAATGTATTTTCTATATCTTGTGTTATTCCACTCTTAACTGTAGCAGGATTTCCACTTATTGCTGGTGAACCAACTATTTGTGGTGATTCTTTATTTAAGTTATCTTCTTGACCTAAAATTAAAGTTTCATTATTTTGAATTGCTATTCCACCTTGATTTCTTACCATTGATACTTCTTGTGCTTCACCATCTTCAACATTTACATAATCCACTATAGTTAAGTTTCCATTATTTACAATTAATGGTTCATCTACATTATAATTTAATTGATGTCCTTCTAAAGCTATTGTAATGTTTGTATTCTCAGGAATTATTACTTGACTTGACATTTGTATATCATTACATATATATATTGTATCAGTTCTACTGCTTGTATTAGAAACGACATTTACAGCTGTCTGTAATGTATCATAATATGTTGTTCCTACTCTTATTAAATTCTCAAAATCTGCTCTTATTCCTAATATTGCTACAGTTTCCTCTACATTTTTATATTTTTCTTGATACATTTCTGGAGTTGCTGTTACTTCTCCATATATTGCTCTTGAATTTCCTGTCAAAATTCCATCATAAAAATTAAATGTACCTACTCCGCAATTTATTCCATATGTTCCTCCAGTTATTACTGGTGATTCAATATTAGGAGCATCTTCTCCATCTTCTCCTAATGTTATACTACAATTTTGATTAGTATTCTGTATTCCTGATGCTGTTTCTGAAGTTACTGTTACTCCTTCATATACATATACATTTCCCTTTTCATTTCCTATACCACTTCTGTTCTTAGAATTTATTGTTGTTCCTTCTCCATATACTTTTAAGTCTCCATTATAATTATATACTCCATTTCCATCTTTTGAATATATTTTTGTTCCTTCATATATATCTGTTGTTCCTTTGTAGCTGTATGCACCATTACGTATACCTGAACTTCCAGTATTTAATGTTGTGCCTGTTATACTAAGATTTCTTTCATTATCTATACCCCAACTATTAGTTGATGTTATTGTTCCTCCTATTATAGTTAATGTTCCATAATTAAATATTACATCGTTCTTTGAACTTAAGTCTGAATTTTTAATAGTAGTATTAGATGTTGACCAATTCAAATAAACACTATAACTAGAAGATGTAATTGTTAATTCTTCTATTAATGTTTCACATTCAGCTTTTATGTATATTCCATAACTTTCAGAATTTATATTACTATCTAAAAATTCTAATTTTCCACCTTTATCTTTGTAAATTGATTCTTTCTTTGTAATAAATTCACTTTTCTGTATTGTTATATCTGAAACAGATGTATTTTTTATTCCCATTGCACCTGAATTTATATGTCCATCTGTTATTTGTATTTTTTCTGGAGAACTATAATTTATAGCAATTGCATCTTCACCTTTTGTTTCTATTTTACCACCCTCAATTGTCAAACTACCATTAGTTTGATTTATTGCATATGAACTAGATCCTTCTGTTTTTATTTCACCATCTGAAATAAGAACATTTCCTAATGTTTCTATACTATATGATCTATTTCTTGTTGACCTAATAGTACCTCCTAATACTTGTATTTCTCCTTGATTATTAATACATGATGTAAATTGTCCACTATCACATGTTTCATCTGAATACATATTTCCACTTTGCATTATAAGTATTCCTTCTGACTCATTTGAAAGTATTGTTTTTCCATATCCCCATATTCCGCCTGGACTTCCTTCTGTTTCATCAGTAATTGTTAATTGTCCATTATTTTCTATAGCTTTTTCATATATATTTGATACTATGTCTTTACCATTTAAATTTATTGTAATATTTTGATTATTACTTATTATCTTAGTATCTCTACAAAGTAAATGTACATTTTTTAATAAAGTTATTTTATTACTTTCTCCACATGCATCAATAGCACTTTGTAAATCCGTATATGTATCACTTGGATCATCACCTATATATGCTATATTTTCTATATCTGATATCTTTGCTACTTCTACTGTTCCATCTGGTTTTTCAACATCTAACACTTTATTATCTTCAATTTCTTCTATCGCTCCTCGAATTGAGTGAGTTTCAGCATTAATTGTTCCATCATAAATTCTGATTTGACCTTTTGATGAATAATTTATTATTCCATATATTTTTCCTGTTATAACTGGTTCATCTTTAACTACTTCATCTTTTTCACCAATTGTAATATTAGATGTTGTATATATTGCACTAGATTCTGTTGAATTTAATTTAACATTATTTTCTATATTAATTGTTCCTGCTGAACTATTTAATGCATATCCACTTGATGAAGTTATAGTACCTCCTGATATAGACATTTCTTGTTCACTCGAATTTGTGAATCCATCTTTAGTTGTAGTAAAATTTCCTCCTTGTATATTTATAATAGCATTATTAGAGTTTGTAATTCCTGAACCAGAAGATGTTAGCTCTACATTTGTTATTGTCATTGTTGCATCATTATTTTCTATTGCATTAGAAGTTAGTGTAAATGTTCCTCCTTTTATTTCAACATTTCCTTTAGTTAAATTCTGTATAGCCTTTGATGCATTTATTATTACTTCATTTATAGTAACATTTCCGTTATCTGCATTTTTTATAGCTGTTGATGCAGTTATTGTTCCAGAATCTACTTTAACTTCTCCTCCATTATTATTTACTCCATAATTATTAATACTTCTAACCAAGCCTCCTTCTATGTTAACCGTTCCTGCATTATTTTGAATACACTCATCTTGATCTTCTCCACTTACTATTTCTCCAGCAGTTACTGTAACTGTACCAGAATTATTGATAATTCCTATTCCATCATACGTATGAGATTTATACGCTAAAAGTAATTTTCCTCCTGAAAATAACACATCTCCAGAACTTTGAATTCCAATATTCTTATCTCCCACTGTTGTAATATTTCCATTTACCACTTTTACTGTACCAGCACTATTTATAGCATATTTTCCAGAACCATCTATTCTTAACTCTCCACTATTTAATTCTATTGTTCCAGATGTACTGTTTATTCCATTACCAATACTTGATATTTTTCCTCCATTTAAATTTATTGTTCCTGCATTTTCTATACAAGTATTAGCTTTACTTAAATTAAGAACTACTTTTTCATTTATAATTAGATTTCCTGTTTCTGTATTTTTTACTATAGTTGAATTTGTATTATTTATACTTACTTCTTTTTCACTATTATTTATTATATTTAATGTTCCTTCATTTATAAATGTATTTTCATTTGCAGATGTAATGTTTTTTCCATTTAAATCTAGTGTTATTTTTTTATTTGGAACAGTTATAGAATCTTGATTCTCTGTTACAATAAAATTATTTAATATTGTTATTGTATCTTCTGCCCCAGCAACATTAAGAGCTTCTTGTAATGATGTATATGTATTTTGTGTTGATTCAACTCTTGCAATAATTTGTTTTTCTAGTACAGCTATTTGTCTTCCTGAATTTATAGTATAATTTTCTGTTTCTCCAGAATTATATCTTAATACAGAATAATCTTTTTCTATATCACTTATGCTTCCATAAATTGCTTGATTCGTTTTTCCCTCTATTATTCCATCATAAAAATTAAATGTACCTGTTGTTTTATTATATATACCGTAATTTTTTCCATATATATTTGGTAATGACGTACTTGGCTCTCCATCATCTTTTATTCCTATAGTTATTGATCCTGTTGAATTATTATTTATTCCATTATTATCTGTTCCTTTAATAGTTCCATCATATATGATTACTTCGCCTTTTCCTCCATTTGTAATTCCTGAACTGCTTGTTATTGTTCCACCATAGAACTCTACTATTCCAGAACCTGTATTTTCAATTCCATTCGAATTTGATTTTATATTTCCTGATATTACTTTTATTTTTCCTTCATTAGAATTTGTAATTCCATTTGATTCTGTATTTATTAATGTTTCTTCATTTATTTCAATTTCACCTGTTGAAGTATTTAATATTCCTTTTCCTCCGAAGTTCTGGAGATATTAGTGTTCCGACCAGTTAATTTTATTTTACCAGTAGAGTTATTTGTTATAACTTCTGCATACCAACCAGATACTCTCATTGTACCACCTGAAATATTAACATCTTCTGTTGATGAATTTTTTATTACCCATGCTCCACCATAAGATTCGACTGATTCAAATGTTCCTCCTTCTATATTTAATATACCTTGCTCTTTATTCTCTATTAAATTTGATCTATTAGCTTTACATTGTATTAAAGGCTCTCCTGTAATATATAAACTACCAGTATTATTTATAATTGTTGTACTACCTGTAGTAGTTTCTATTGTTCCACCTCTTATTTCTAAATTTCCTTTATTATCTATCATATAAATTGTAGAATTACATATTCCTACTAATCTTATTTTTCCATTTTCTACAACAATTTTTTTGTCTTGTTCATTAGTTATTAAGCTAGTACCAAATCCCCAAAAGAACCCAGTATTTTCTGGTGAAGAATCTATGATATTAAGTTCTCCATTATTTACAATTGCATCTCCTATATTTAGTTTTCTAATTTCTTTTCCATTTAAATCTAAAGTTATTTTTTTATTTTCTGGTATTTGAATCACTTTTGATACATCTAAAACTATATTTTTTAATAATGTTATTTTGTCTTCTTCTTTACAATTATCTAATGCACTTTTCAAATCATCAAATGTGTTGCTTGTATCTTCACCAACATATACTATATCTTCTGCTTTTTCAAGTGTGGCTTCTTCTCCAGCTTCTGTATTATTTAATACAATACTAAAATCTTCTTCTATTTCATTTACCAAGCCATATATAGCTTGTTGTTTTCCAATAATTTTTCCATCATAATAATTTATTGTAGGTATACTAACTTCTTTTTCATTAAAATTGTATATTCCATAAATTCCTCCTGAAATAGTTGTTGTTTGTGTAGCCTGATTATCTTTTTCTCCTATTTGAATTGTTGAATTTGTATTATTTACGTTTATTCCATAGGTATTTCCTGTTATTTTTGAATCATATATTTTTAAATTACCTGCATTTACATATATTGCTGTATTTCCATTTATTTCTGCATTTCTTATTTCTACACTCTGCTTACTACTACTACGAATACCATAACTACTTCCATTTACAATAGTCCCTTGATTTATATTTATTGTTCCTCCTTGAATATATATTTCTCCATTAACTGTTGCATTTGAAATATTTAATTTAGAATTTGCATCTCTAACCCATAATGCATCGTCTGTTGCTGTTATTGTTCCTCCTAATATTTCTGTATTACCATTATTTATTGTACATATTCCATCAGAACTATAATCGGAATTTTTTATATTTCCATCAGTCATTTTCATATAATTTTCATTTGATATATACCTTATATTTCCATTATTTATGTATAATTCTCCACGATTTTCCAAATTTTTCAAGGTACCGTCATTTATTGTAATTTTTGATGTGTTTGTGGTATTACTTATTTTTCCATCTATTGTTCCTCCGTTTATTTCCATATTTCCATTTGTTTTATTTTGAATATCTTGATTAATATTTATATTATTTACAATTATCTGAGGATTATCAGCACTTGTTTGCTGATTTTCTATTGAATAACCATTTTTTATATAAATTTTTCCATTATTAGCAGTTATTTTTCCATTTTGAGAATTCTGTAATCCTATTACTGCATCACATACAGATTTTATAAATCCACCATTTATTTCAAAATTTCCTTGATTTATTATAATATATGACCAAGTTGTTGATAAATATCCACGATATCCAGCATGAGTGGTTCTAATTGTACCACTTGTTAATTTAAAATTAGCTCCTTCTAAATTTTCTAATACTCTATATGTACTAGTTTCTATTCTTCCACCCATAGTTTCATTATCTGACTCATCATATACATGTCCTTCTTCTAAACTACTATCAATTACCTCTATAGTTCCAGAATTTTTTATTACATAATCTTCAACTGTATTTGTTATTGAAAATCCATTCAAATCTAATATTATATTTTTTGAGCTATCTACTACTATACTTTCATCTTTTACTATATTTGTAGCAACATCAATTTCAACTGGTTGACCCGGTTTTCCTTTTATATCATTTGCTGCTGCTATTGCTGTTTCTATTTTTGTATATCTTGTTTTTCCTATTAATGCTTCTATACCTGAAACCATTGCCAAATTAGTTTTATAAATATTTTCATTTTCTGTAACTTTTGTTGTTGGATCATATAGTTTTGGAGTATCTGCAACTTTTCCTTCATGTGTTGCTTTACCATATAACACACCATCATAATAATTGAAAATTCCACCATCTTCTATTATTATTCCTTTCTCGTTAGCTTCTATGATTGGTGTTGTTACACTAATAAATATATCATCATCTCCTAATGTTAATGTTGATTCACTTTTAACCAATATTCCATTATTTTTTTCATTAGATATTTTTCCATCATCACTTTTTGAAGTATATTTACTAATTAAATCTTCTTTTATTGTTTCATCTTCTATGTATTCATCAATCTTATATTTATTATCTACTATTTTTAAATTTCCACTTTCAAGTCTTATTGTTTCACTACCAGATTTTGAATTTATTGTATATCCATTTAAATCCAATTCAATATCTTTGTCTGATATTACTGTTGATTCATTTTTTATATCATTTACTATTTGTATTACTACTTTTCCATCGTTTGCTGTTAAACTATGAGATTCTAATGCTTGTACTAATTCATTCAATGATGTATATTCTGTTCCAATTAAGTCATCAACTGGTGATTGTAATATTATTGCTACTATTTTTACTTTTACATTTGTAACATCAAATTGTTTGTGATTAATGTTTCCAACCTTATCTTTTGCATATAAAAAATATGTTCCGTTATTAGTTATACCATTAATTTGAGTTTCTACTTTTGTATTTGCTTCACATGTTGTATATTCTTCTGGTGCAGGCTCTTCTTCTATATCTGTTATTGCATATGCTACTATACCTGAAGCCCCATATTCTTCAGATTCTTTATCTTCTATTACTACATTTGCATATGATTCTTCTAAAATTTCATCTGGAACAGTTACTGTTATCTCTGGCAAAATTTTATCAATATTTGTTACTTTTATTTCTGATATTTCACTATATTTTCCGTCTTTATAAACTGATTTTGAATATATTATTCCATTTTTTTCTACTTCCACTCCTGCTTCTTTATCATAAGATTGCCATTGTGCTTGATTCAATGATTCTTCATCAAGGCCCTCTAATGTAGCTGTTGTATAAAATATTTCAACATCATCATTTGATTTTATTTTTATTTTATTTTCTTCATTCTCATACATAAAGATAGCTGTTTCTTCTTCTGACCCATTTGTCGTTACCTTTTCTCCATTTACTGTTTTTGTTATTGATTTTACATAGGCATTCATCTCTTGACTATTTTTTGATTCTATTGTTATAACAGCATTATCAAAAGTGGCTATATAATCTTCTGATGGATTACTAGTATTTATCTCTATATTATACTCATTTTCCTCTCCTATTCCATCTACACTTAAAATAATTCCATCTTCTGGAACAACAATATTTCCACTTTCGTTTTCTAAAATAGGTTCATTGGTATTAGCATCATAAAAACTTAATTGAATATCCGGACTATCTGTACTTATGCTTATTTCATTTCCACCCAATTTTGTTCCATCTTTTTTTACTAGTTGGTTAATTATCATATTTGCAGAATATTTATTAGCTTCTTCATTGCTTTCTTCTGAATTCTTTGCTAATTGGTTTTCTAGCTTAAAAATATTAAAATTATTATAATTATTTTTGATATATGCATAATACAATAATCCTAAACTAACTATTACGCACAAAATTATTAAAAATATAATTTTACTTTTTCTTTTATTTTTCATAAATAATCTCTCCATATATAAATATATATTAATTATTATATATATTTTATTAAATAAAAAAAGAGGCTCAAACGTAATGTTTCAAAGCATTATTTACGGATTTTCATAAAGCTCAATAATATTAATTTTTTATATCTTTTTTATGTTATTTCTTTAAATTACAGTATTTTAAAACATAAAATACTACGGAATAATATTATATACGTTATTTATACGTTTTACGGGCGCCCAATGAGCGCCCCTACATTTCTCAAATATTATATATACGTTATATGGACGTCTATTGGACACCCGCAAAATAATTTCATATTTCATAAATCATATGTATTCGGTATGGGCGTTCATTGGACGCCCGCAAATCATATTTTCACACCTCAAATATCCTGTTTTACCAACACAATATAATTATTTTTTCAAATTTGTATGGGCGCTCATTGGGCGCCCGAAAAGAAATTTTCATATTTCATAAATCACATGTATTCGGTATGGGCGTTCATTGGGCACCCGCAAAAAAAGAAACCTATCTTATTATTGATAGGTCTCTTTTTTATTTCGATTATTTATCAAACATTCTTTTAATTGTTGTTATAACTGCTATCATACTTGATGTTATTAACATTATTACTGTTTTTATGATTGTGTCTTCTGTTTTTGGTGGATTTATTTTTACTTGTTGTTTTTCCAATTTCTTTTCTGTTTTTGTTGTTGGTTTTGTTTCTATTTTGTTTTCCACTTTTTGGTCATCTGGCTTTTTATTATTTTCTTGTGAATTTTCTGAATCTTTATCTGAATCTTTATCTTTGTCTTCTTCTTTTGATGTTTCGTCATCCTTTTGACTTTCATCTGGATTTTTTGGATTATCTGGGTCTTCCGGATCCTTTGGTCCATCTGGATTCTCTTCTACATAATATACTCTTATTATATTGTTTTCTTCATCTTCACTTATTACTAATGGTAGGTTTTGTGTCTTTTGTAATTTATATCCTTCCTTATTCTTATTTGGATATACTATTATTAAATCTCCATATTCTGCTTCTAATTCTTCTGTTGCTCCTTCGTCTTTTTCTCCATTATAGTAATATTCTACTTTGTATGTATATTTTGCTTTTGTATAATAGATTTTTATTACTGTTCCTGTTTCTACTTCATCTGGTATAACTCCTGTTTTTTCTTCATCAAATTCATAGCCTTTATATTTGTCTGTTGTATTAATATTTTCTTTATCTACCAACAAATTATCTGGCTCTAATACTTGTACTGTCTCTGTTATTGTCTCTTTTTCCACTAATTCATCATCTTTATAATATTCTACTTGATAGCTTAATTCTTTTGTTTGATCTTCATCGATTACGTAATATACTCTCATTACGTTTTCTGATTCTACTTCGCTAACTACTATTTGTTCTGGTTCTACTTTGTCTAATTTATATCCTTCTTTTACTTTATCTGGATAATCTTTTATTATTGCACCTTCTCTTCCGCTAAATGTTTCTGTTAGTTCATCTGCCTTTTCATTTTCAAAGTAGTATTCTATTGTATAATTATATCTTGTTTCTGTTGGATCATCTAAAATATAATATACACTTATTACATCTCCATTGTTTACAACATCTGGTATTTCTGTTGGAACTGTTTTTTCAAATACATAACCTGGATATTTGTCCTCTGTATTTATTGCGCTCTTATCTACTTCTATTGTTGTATCTGCTTCTAAAATATGTACTTCTTTTGTTATTATTTGAGTATCTTCTGGTACTAATTCACCATCTTTATAATATTCTACAATATAATTTAATGTTTTCTTCTGACTTTCATCAAATACATATTTTACTTTGATAATTGTTCCTGTGTCTACTTCTTCTGGTAATACCTCTGGATCTGTTGAATCAAATTTATAGCCCGGATATTTGTTAATAATATTGATTTTACTCTTGTCAACCTTTATTCTATTATCATGCAATATATGTACAGTTTCTTTTATAGTTTCTATATCTGCAAGCTCGTCATCTTTATAATACTCTACTTTATAATATAAATTCTTTGTTTGACTCTCATCTAACACATAATTTACTTTGATAATTGTTCCTGTATTTACCTCATCTGGTAACTCTGCTGGATCTGTTGAATCAAATTTGTAACCTCTATATTTATTAACCATATTGATAGCACTCTTGTTAACTTCTATTGTATCTTCTTCTAATACTTGTACTTCTTTTGTTACTTCTTCTGTATCTCCATCTACCTTTTCTCCATCTTTATAATATTCTACTGTATATTTTAATGTCTTCTTCTGATTTTCATCTGGTGCGTAGAATACTTTAATAATATTTGACTCTTCATCTACTCCTATTGTTAATGGTGTTCCTACTACTCCATCGTCTACTACAGCTTCATTCATTCCGTCTATTGCTTTTATTTCTTCGTCTGTTGCTATTCTATATCCTTCTGTTTTGTTTTCCTCTATTATTTCTGCAATATTTTCTCTGTTTATTACTGTATTAAATGTTTGATTATCAAACTCTTCTGTTTTTTCTTCTTTCTTTGTTCCACTATAGTAGAACTCTACTTTGTATTTTAAGTCATTTCTCTTTGTATAGTAGAACTTAATTTCATTTGTTTCTGTTCCTATTTCTATGCTTTGTGTTTCTTGTTCTGGTTTTACATATCCTTCTATATCAATTGCATTTTCTGTTACTGTTTCTTTAAATGTTTTATTTGA